>SKKC01000205.1 GCA_007121695.1 Spirochaetales bacterium
CCCGACGACGTCGTTCCGGTTTCGAACACGTCTGTGCCACCGGAACACCAGCTTCGCGGGTTTGCTTCAGTCGAGATACGGGTTGCCCCGGAGTGGCCTACGAGCGATTTTCTGACAGGCTATCTCCAGTTTGACCGGTTACCGGACAGCAGATCGTCGCAGAACGAGCCTGTATACAGGTTCCGCACCGGAAGCGGCGCCCGTGGCGGAGCAGCATACGGGGATGTGCATCTGATCGAGGATGCGGGCGCGACTCGACGAGGGACAGTCGGAGTTGGTGGTGTGCATCATGTTGCCTACCGTGTACCCGACACGACTACACAGGACGCAGTGTTGTCGGAACTGAATGCATCTGGAGTACCCAACAGTGGACTCATCGATCGCTTCTATTTTCGCTCGCTGTACTTCCGCGAGCCGGGCGGCGTTCTTTTCGAGATCGCCACCGACGGCCCGGGCTTCGCGGTCGACGAGGACGCTGAAACGCTCGGAGAAAACCTTGCGCTTCCCCCCTTTCTCGAACATCGACGAAATGAAATCGAAGCCGGACTCGTTCCATTGACAACTGGCTGATACCCGGTTGTGATAGGGGGCGGAGGGTACTTTCTTGAACACGGAAAAGCGCATCAGTCTCGCGGCATTCGACTCGATAGACATCGTAATGCTCGGGGGACTCCCGGCCTGCGGAAAATCACGGTTCGCGACGACCCATCTGAAACAGGGACGAATGAGGGTCAACAGAAAGGAAATCCGTCGCATGTTGTACGAAATGACGCGTTTCGGCGAACCGTGGAGCGACGAGGTGTTCAGTTACTCAGACGAATACCTCGTCAGCCACGTCGAACGCCGCATTATCGAACACCTGCTGGAAAACAGACACCGCATCGTCATCGACAATACGAGCATAAACAGGGACGCCCGTCTGTCCCATATTCGACTTGCGAAGTCAATGAACAAGTCCATTGGAATGATTTTCCTGGACGTACCGGCGAAAATCTGTCTCGAGCGAAATGAAAAAGCCGACCAGCCGGTTCCAGAGTCACTCATCGCGAATCTGGCAGCTGCCATGGAACTGCCGGATCGAAGCGAAGGTTTTCGGGAAGTACTGATTCTGTCATGAACTTTTCAGCGATACGAAAGCAGGGACAACTCGGTTTTTTTCTCGTCGATGTGTTCATGGTTCTCTTACTGCTCCTGAACCTTCTGGCAATCCTGTTCGACTCGCTGTTGACCGTGTCCTGGTTTCTCGACGCTGTACGTTCGGTCGCCGATAGTTTTGTGATCTGGTACCAATCTGTCGTGAGCCCTCGTTTTTTTCAGATAGATCTCGTGTTTATCGCGATTTTTCTGCTCGAGTTTCTGGTGAGATGGGTTCTCGCCGTCCTGTACAGAACGCACCATCGATGGTTCTTTTTCCCGTTTATACACTGGTACGATGTTATTGGTCTTGTTCCACTGGCGGGTTTTCGTGTGCTGCGTCTGCTGCGGGTCATATCCATAGCGCTTCGCTTGCAGAGAGTCGGTGCAATCGATATGACGAACTGGTGGCCTGTCAGGTTTCTGATCAAGTACTACGGTGTCCTTATACAGGAACTCACCGATCGGGTCACGATAAACATTATTTCGCGCGTGCAGGCAGAGACACGGAATGGCACACCGGTCCTCGAGCACATTGTAGACGAAGTGGTGGTACCCAGGCAGAGCGCACTGGTAGAGTGGTTGTCGCATCGCATCGAAACGAGCGTCGGGAGAAACTTCTCCGCATATGAGACTCAACTGAAACGCTACGTGAACAAACGGCTGCACTCAGCAATTCGCCAGAACCGGGACGTATCGCGTATAGAAAGCATTCCCGTCGTTGGGCGGCAGGTGCGAAGCACCGTCGAAGCGACAATCGCCGACATTGTGAATCGCGTCGTATCCGACACCCTCCATGATCTGGCATCAACTCACAACAGAGTGTTCGTGTCTGAACTCGTGAGCATACTGTTCGAGGCAATCGCAGATCGCGATGTCGACGAACAGCTTGCACAGACCGTCGCGCAGACGGTGAACGAAGCGCTGGAAATCGTGAAAAAGCACGTAGCAATTAAACAGTGGCAACTGCGAGACTCAGCTGCCGACGAAGAAGAGTTCCGGGCGCTTCTGCGAGACGAGTTCATGCGGGTCGCCCGGTCTGCAGAACCCTGACTGTCCCCTCACGGTACATTTGCAGTATATTCATGCCTTATGAGTCAAGACAGAACTGCGTCACGCGAAGAAATGCTCGGGAAACAGCCCATCCGTCCACTGCTGCTTCGTATGTCGGTACCGGCGATGGTCGGTATGTTCGTAAACGCGCTGTATAACCTTGTCGACACGATTTTCGTCGGACAGGCGGTAGGCGCTTCGGGTATTGGTGGGCTTGCAATCGCGTTTCCCTTTCAGATCTTTCTGTTTGCACTGGCCACCATGGTCGGAATCGGTTCGTCGTCGGTTGCATCGCGAGCGCTTGGCCGACGCGACTATGCGGGTGCGCGTCGTGCGACAGCTCAGGCGTTTTTACTCGCGCTGCTGTCCGGAGCGGGTATTCTTGCGCTCGGATATACGTTCCTCGAGCAGATCCTCACGATGTTCGGAGCGACTGACGGGCTGTACGACTCGGCGCGGGAATATCTCAGCACCATCATTTTCGGTGCTCCAGTCCTGATTTTCGCAGTAACAGGGAATAACCTGATACGAAGCGAAGGTCGCGCCCGGGCGGCGATGGTCTCCATGCTTATCGGTGCCGGTGCAAACCTGATCCTCGATCCCATCTTTATTTTTGGACTTGGCCTCGGTGTCAGAGGTGCCGCCCTGGCAACAGTATCCGGATTCTTTCTGTCGGCAATCTACGTTGTCGGTTATTTTCTCTTCGCCGACAGCAGTCTCAAACCAGTACCAGCGGATTTTGCGCCAGATACGGCGGTATCTGCCGAAATCCTCCGGATCGGGTTCCCCAACTTTACCAAACAGCTCGGTGGATCAGTGCTGGCAATAGTCATAAACAATACGCTGAGTCTGTACGGGGGAGACCTGTCCATTGCTGTGTTTGGTGTCATTAACCGTCTACTCATGTTCGCGGTCATGCCCATGTTCGGTATCGTACAGGGTTTTCAACCGATTGCAGGATATAATTACGGTGCACGGCAGTTCGATCGCGTGAAACATGTCGTTCGCACATCGGCCATTGCCACGACGCTTTTTACCTCGGTTTTCTTCGTTGTCATGCAGCTGTTTCCGGCCACTCTTATGAGGGCGTTCAGTTCTGACCCGGAGATGATCGCGCTTGGTGTTACTGCAATGCGCATTGTCGTTTTTGCACTCCCCATTATTGGCATCCAACTCGTTGGCGCAGCGTACTTTATGGCTGTTGGGAAAGCGCTCCCTGCGTTCATTCTCTCGATTGCGCGCCAGATCCTTTTCCTGATTCCATTCGTGATTCTGTTTGCCTGGCTGTGGGGTACCATGGGTGTCTGGATCGCATTTCCTGTTGCTGACACGCTCGCGACCACCGTTACCCTGCTGTTTCTGCGGGTCGAGTTGAAAAAGCTCGATGTGAAGCATTCCGAGCAGTCCTTGCGAACCCGCACCGACGATACGGAGGTTGCAGCACGTGCGCTCTCGTAAAACGACCCGATCGCTTGTTGTTTCGGTCTCGATCTCGATTCTGACACTGGCGACAGTGGCTGGATGCGCTCTGCTCGAGCAATTTCTCGTACCCCCTTCTCCACCGACCGCGCGAATCGACTCGGTCCGGATGACCGATCTTTCCTTCGAGTACGTAGAACTGACTGCCGATATAACGCTGTCAAACCCGAACAGCTTTTCGCTTGAACTCGCGCGGCTGTCGTATGCGATAGATGTGAACGAAGCTCGCCCCGTCTCTGGCAGGGCCCGACAGGCAATCACGCTCGCGCCGGATGGTGACGCTCAAACCTCCGTATCGGTACAGCTTCGGTATGCAGACATTGTTCAGATGGTCTCCGGTCTCTCGGAAGCATCCGAAACGCCGTACAGACTCGAACTCGAACCGGGTTTTGACGTGCCAGTGCTCGGCGCAGTGGACATCCCGTTGGTCTGGGAAGGAACCATTCCTGTACTGCGCATGCCTCGCGTACGCTTTTCCGGCGCTGCACTCGAAAGCGTCAGTATTCTTGGGGCACAGCTGTCGATAGGTTTCGAGATAGATAATCCCAACAGCGTACGTCTGATTCCGGAAGATATCTCCTTCGCGTTTTCACTTAGTGGAATCAGTATAGCGGATGGGCAGATCGACAACCCTGCTCCCGTAGCCGCGGGTTCGTCAGAACAACGGAATATTCTTGTTGACCTTCGGTTTCTGGAAGCGGGAGAAGCCGTGCGGAGGATACTCACCGATCGGGGCAATATTCCCTACACATTCGCCGGGGAACTCGCCTTTGGTATCGACCTGCCCTTCGTGCCCCTGACCCGGCTGCCATTCGAACTCAGCGGCTCGACGTCGCTGCGATAAAAGAAAAGGCGGCTGTAAGCCGCCTTTTCTTCGTGATCGATCAGGAACCGATCAGTTTCCTGAACGCGGTTTCGATGTCCTCGCTGCCGAGTCCCTGGTGAAGGACGTGCTCCGATAAACCGCCGGAACCCTGACGGGTAACGCCGAGATGCCGGTATCGAGGAGTAAACCCGCGCTCGAGCAACCAGGTTCCATACCGAGACCCGAGACCAGTTCGCGAGTTCTGGGTTTCGACGACCATGACTGCGGGAGACGATCCAACGGTCTTCATGGTTGCTTCGTCTACCGTGTTCAGCGTCGGCTTGTTCACAAGCCCGACATCCATTCCGGCTTCGCGCATTCGATCCACGGCATCCAGAGCCCTGTACACCATTTCCCCGTAGGTCACGATATATCCTGCCGAACCGCTGCGAATGACGTCGTCCGTATCCGGCTTGAAGCTATACCCGTTTGCCTCGTCGTACCGCAGGCCGCCCGCGTCGTCGAGGACGTAGGGAACATTGGACCGGGTCGAGAATACGAAACGAAGCCCGGGATCGTTGAAGACCGCACGTACTATCGCCCGAAGCTGATACCGATCGGCCGGGAAATAAAGCCGATTGTGCGACGAAAGTTCGTCCGGTGCATTGTCCGCGAAAAAGATGTTTGTTCCGTAATGACAGGTATTGTCTGCCATGTCGTCGATTCCCGCGTGCGAGAAATGACACAGCACATTCGATTCGTTCAGCCGGGCCATGGTAATCTCGCTCACGACCATTTCGAGAAACGCACTGAAGGTCGAGAAGATCCCCTGCCGACCGGACTCGTATCCGAATCCCGCCGCTGCAGAAAAGTTACCCCGCTCCATGATACCACCCTTGACATATACCTCAGGTACACGCTGTCCGACGGTATTCAGACCGGTCGATCCTTCGAGATCGCTGTCAATTACGAGAACCTTCGACGCACGCTCGGCCGCTGGTATTTCCTCCACGAGTTCAGAAACAATGACACCAAACTCTTTTCTGTTGCTGCCGAACTCCGACGATACTCCGCGAAAGCCCTTCGGCGCGCTGACTTTCGTTAATGACTGTATATATTCGACAGCCGCAACGTGCCCCTTCGCCGTCAGATAATTACAGGCCACGTCGGTTGGTACGACGTCATGCCCCTTGTGACTGCCTTCTATTCCGGGTACGCCAGGTGCCATCGGACGGCGATTTATCAGGGCATTCGGCCCGGTCGCCAGCAACGAGCTTCGAATGCGAGTATACAACGATTCCAGGTCCTCGGGATTTCCCGAATCGACGTTCAGGCCGTGGCCAGCAAGCGTCTTTTCGACGCTGTAACCCTTCAGGTAGTCGCTGGGGTGTCCGGCAATCGTAACGTTATTGTCGTCCACAAAGATGTTGACGTTCAGACCACACGCAACTGCAAGACGCGCGGCTTCCGCGTCGTCGCCTTCCTGCTGACTTCCGTCGCTTCCGAGAACAATGACCTGCTTGTCCGGATGCGCCATGGCGACGCCATTCGCGAACGGCCACATATGGCCGAGTCGACCCGAACTGAATTTGATTCCAAGCGAATCATCCCGCTCGGGGTGCCCGTACAGGCCATGGTCTGCTTCGCGGTAATGCAGTAGTTTCTCGAATGGCATTTCCCCATTGAACGCTGCCAGAGCGTACTGAAGCGCGACCCGATGGCCCGCTTCGTCAAAGCATACCGGATATACCGCGTCGGTGCCGCGCATGAAGCCCTCCGCGATCAGCGTTTCCGGAACTATGCTGTACGGACCACCAGAGTGCCCGCCGTATCCCTTGGCACCAGCTACAGCGGTCAGGAAAATTATCGTGTCACGATACAGCGCAACATTCGTCTCGAGCTGCGCAAGCTGCTCTTTCGTAAGACGCTCCTGTGAAAGATCGAACGAGAGCGGTTTGTACGCTCCTGTATCAATTGGAAAACTCATTATGTTATCTCCTGTTCATATCAAGAATACGGAATGTGCAGAGTACCACAATTGTGTCGTCCCGACGACACCGATTCAGGTATCTGTATTGCAATACGTGAAGAATCCGCATCGTCACTCACGAAATCAACACTCACCGCTCTCCGCGCCTTCCATTCAAGCCGACACCGGACGGCTTGTCAATTATATCAGTCCAATTGACAGCGCCGATTGTGCGGAATACCATACGCGTATGTCATGTACGTCACGTGGGGCCGAGCTGGCCATTTACTCTCGAGGCAGTTATTTTTCGCAGAACCTGACCGAACTTGTCCGGGAGATGGTACACCAGAACGGGTTCCGTGAAGGCATGGTACACGTGAACGCGGCACACACGACATGCGGCCTGTTCCTGCTCGAATATGAGATGGGAATTCTTTCTGATCTCAAACAGCGCCTCGAGCGGGTTGCAACGAGCGGGTTCAGCCACCACAGGAGGGGGGTCGACCGCAATGGTGGAGCTCATGTCATTAGCGCACTCGCTGGCACGCAACAGACGATTACGGTGCGCGACGGAGACCTGCTTCTCGGCACCTATCAGGATCTGGTTTTCGTGGACTTCGAAGATCAGCCTCGCGTATGCACGGTCTCGTTACAGTTCCTCGGAGAGTTTTCATCATGATCGACGAACTGATTCCTGAATTCGATGGTTCGCTCACCGGACGTCCCGATCTCATAGTGGTCTTTCCTGAAGGAGTTATTACTCCTCCGCGGGAAGAGATTATCGCAGATCTGTTTTACCGCATGAACCTTACCGCCCCTTCGGACAGCGACGCCGGTCCGATTCCGGACAG
>SKKC01000401.1 GCA_007121695.1 Spirochaetales bacterium
ACGGGTTCCGGCGCATATAGGCTTCCCGGATCAACTGTACGATGCATGGTCCGGTGAAACCGTGGACGCGGGTGCGGATCTGATACTGGAACCACTCGGATTTTTGCTTTTAACACCTGCATCCACGCACGACGAAGCGCATAAAGTAGTATAGGATACAGACCATGACCGACGAATTACGAGCATCCATACAGGACCTGGTTCAGACAAGAACCATGAAAGTCTTTGAGTTTTTCTCCGAGTTGTCCAGCATTCCGCGTCCTTCAAAGAAAGAGGAGAAGGTTCAGGCGTGGCTTCAGTCGATCAGCGAAAAACACGGATGGCCGTGCCGTACCGACACGTCGGGTAATGTTGTTATTTCTGTCCCGGCAACGCCTGGTCGAACGCACGAAGCACCGGTGATCCTGCAGGGGCATCAGGATATGGTGTGTGAAAAAACACCCGATTCCACGCACAACTTCGATACCGATCCTATTCAGCTGCAGGTCGATGGTGAATGGCTAACCGCGCACAAAACGACTCTGGGCGCGGATAACGGCATCGCGATCGCGATTGCGCTGGCCCTTGCAACCGACGAGGACGCGAATCATCCTCCGCTCGAGATTCTCTGTACGGTAGACGAAGAAACGGGCCTCACCGGTGCCGCTCAGCTTGATCCGTCCCTGTTGACGGGGCGCTGTATGCTGAATCTTGACAGCGAAGACGAAGGGGTTCTGACTGTCGGCTGTGCCGGTGGCACCGACACGGCACTCGAGCTAGCGCTGGAACGCGGGAGTTTTCCCGACACGTATTCGGTCTTCCGTCTCTCGGTGTCCGGCCTTCGCGGGGGGCACTCCGGTGTCGATATTCACCAGAAGCGGGCGAATGCGAACGTCCTTCTTGCACACACGCTATATCGGCTCCTGGACGAAGGACCGATTCTGCTATCCGACATCGCCGGGGGGAGCGCTCACAACGCAATTCCGCGGGATTCCCGTGCCGTCTTTGCAACCCGGACCTCGTACGAGAGGCTCACGGCGGCATGCGCGGACGTGTCCGCATCGCTGAGTCGGCAGTTTGGAACGTGGGAACCGAATATTTCCGTCCGCATCGATACAGCTGACCCGGGTCAAGCCTGTGTCAGTGCCGAACAAACCCGCGATATCGTGCATCTGTTGTGCAGCCTCCCGCACGGGGTGCAGGCTATGAGTCCGGACATTGCTGGACTTGTCGAGACGAGCGTAAACTTCGCAACCATACAGGTCGAAGGATCCACGCTCAGGCTGGGACTCAGCCAGCGCAGCAGCGTTCAGGAAGAGATGAGTCTGCTGACGCGCCGCATACACGCGATCGGCAGCCTTGGGGGCGCACGAGTTACGGATCGGAACAGTTATCCCGGATGGAAACCGGACCTTGGCAGTACCATACTCAAGCGATGTCAGTCCGTGTATCGCGAGACATTCGGGCGCGAACCGGTCGTCGAGGCGATTCACGCTGGACTCGAGTGCGGCGTCATTGGCGCCAAATTTGATTCCATGGATATGGTCAGCCTCGGCCCGACCATACAGAGCCCGCACTCGCCAGACGAACGACTGCACATTCAGTCTGTCGAGAAGGTGTATCAGTTTCTTGTCGAAGTGCTCGCGCCTGTTACACACTGAGAGAAGCGAATCCCTACCGAAAAGGAAGATCTATGGCGAAAAAAATCCTGGTTGTCGACGACTCTGCAGCAATCCGGCAAAGTGTCACATACACGCTCGAGCAGGCCGGGTACGAGACGGTTACAGCCGAAGATGGAAAGGACGGCCTCGGGAAACTCGGGGATGGTCCGTTCGATCTGATTCTGACCGATGTGAATATGCCGAATATGGACGGGATAACGCTCGTTCGGGAAGTTCGATCCATGCCGGATTATAAGTTTACCCCTGTGGTCGTTCTCACAACCGAAAGTCAGGGATCGAAAATGGAAGAAGGGAAGGCCGCGGGTGCTACCGGCTGGATCGTAAAGCCGTTCGACGCAGAGAAATTGCTGGGTGTGGTGAAGAAGCTCATCGGGTAGAGGTGGAAGGGGCCTTCAGATATGGGACAGCTTGCCGTCTTTGTGTTTCTTGTACTCGCCGAAGTGCTCATGCCGGGTGTAGATCATGCCCGGGCTGAAGTCCTTGAACGCTATCTGCCTGTTGCAGGCATGGATCTGCAACGGGACGCCCTCGGGCTGACGGGCTTTATCGGGTCAGATCTGATCTTCCGGACAGAGCAAAGCGGCACTCGCGCGGAACTCCATCTGGTACAGATTCACGGAGAACGCCCGGTTCTTGTTGATCTTTCGGATCTTCTTTCGAGATTCCGGTCTGCAGATGCAGGAGACGGCCTTACGCTCGACTTTGAAACCGGCGATTCCTTTCCATTCGACGATCTTTCAGGGCCTCTTATCGTCAGTCATGTCGGCGATTCCGTGTTCATGGCGCTTCCCGAACACGATACCCTCTTCGTAATCGATATTTTCTGATACGGTACGTTTTCATGACACGAATAATGTTTGTTTGCACCGGCAATATCTGCCGAAGCCCGATGGCTCATGGTGTGTTTCTGCATCGAGCCCGCGAACGCAATATGGCGGACCGTTTCGAAGTCGACAGCTCGGGAACGACCGCGTATCACGTCGGAGAAGCCATGGACAGGCGTGCAGCCGCCGAGTTGCAGCATCACGGTATTTCCTTCAGCAACAACGCCAGAGGTTTCAGAAACAAAAACGCCGGCAGTTATGACCTGATCCTCGCCATGGATAGAAGCAACTACGAATCACTCAGACGTGCATTACCTTCCTCTCTTCACGACCGAATCCGTTTGTTTCGTAGTTTCGACCCCGAGGGTTCCGAAACGGCGGAGGTTCCGGATCCCTGGTACGGGGGGCGACAGGGTTTTGTGGACGTGTACACGATGATCGACCGCACTGTTGAAGCAATTCTCGACACATACACCGAACGCGTATCATGAACGGCATTCCAGATACACAGTCTGTGCCTCAGCTTGATACTCTGCTGGACACACACGGGCTTCGGTCGGAGTCAGTCCATCTGAAGCGTGCCCACACCACGGGGGGCGAGCCGATGATCGCCTGCGAGCTGGCGGGACTGGTCGAAATGTCAGAAACGCATCAGGTTCGCATTCCTCGGGTGTATGGTCTCGCGCGCGACAGAGGAGTGCTGTGTCTTGTTATGGACCGGGTTCGTGCAGGCTCGGGAAGTCGTGGAGCCTATCGCGACGCAGGTGGGATGCTCGCCCGCATGCATACGGTAACACAACGGGAGACTGCAGGGCTGGACTACGACAATTACATTGGCGCGGGTATTCAGAACAATGGATGGATGGACGTGTGGTCGGATTTCTTTGCCGAACGACGCATCAAACCTCAAATCCGGACTGCCCGGTCGAAGGGACTTCTGGACGGACGGGACGAGAAGGCGGCAGATCGCCTGTGCGCCCGGCTGTCAGAGCTTCTGCCAAATAACGAGCCCATGTCGCTCCTGCACGGTGACTTATGGGCGGGAAATCTACTGACCGATGCAGACGGGAGAGCCTGGTTTATTGATCCTGCCGTGTATTACGGACACCGCGAGGCAGATATAGCCATGACCCGCTTATTTGGCGGCGTTCCGACTGCATTCTACGAGGCCTACGAAGAGGAATGGCCGTTGACGGCCGGATACCCGAAGCGGGAGCCAATCTACAATCTGTATCACATGCTCAACCATCTGAACATCTTCGGAACGTCGTATCTTGGCTCGGTCCGGTCGATCCTGAAACCATTTAGTGACGTCTGAATACCCGACTCAAAAGCGAGAACAGAAAACCCATTCCGAGTAGACCACTGACCATAAAGCCGCCGAGCCCGATAATCGACAGGTCGTTCCAGGTAGGCGGAAGGCCGGCCTGGGTTATAAGCGCGCTCGCGATCATGAGCGACGCGAGCACGATACCGAATACAAGCCGGAAACTTATTGCATCGAGCGTGTCCATAAGCGGGTCGAGTCCTTCTACCTTGAAACCGAGGCTCAGGTTTCCGGTTCTGGCCTTTCCGATGAGGTCCTGAGCGTCTCGAGGCAGCGTACGAAGCGTTTCTATCAGATCGAGGCCGGTTGTCGCTGCGTCCTTGACGAGGCGTTCCGGACGCACCCGGTCGAGAACAATCCTGCGTGCGAACTTCTTTATCAGGTCAATGGGCTGAAACTCGGGATCGAGGTTCCGTCCGACCCCTTCGATCGTAATTGTTGCCTTTATCATTACGAGCAGCCTGGTCGGAACCCGCAGTCCGAAGGACAGGGCAAGTTCAACGAGGTCCTGAAACAGGGATCCGAGATCGAGTTCCTCGAGACTCGCATTCGAGTATTCGTCTATGAGGTCGTACACTGCGTCTTCGAGTTTTGTGCGATTGAGTTCCGGTTCTCCGTGAGTAATGGCGAGGAGCGCATCGGTGACGCGGACCGTGTCCATGTCTACGAGGCCGAGCACGGTTTCATTCAGCGCCTGCCGTTCACGCGGCCGAAGTCTGCCCATCATCCCGAAATCCAGAAAACAGATAACGTTTCCAGGCAGAACCATAAGATTGCCGGGGTGCGGATCGCCATGAAAGAAACCATGCAGATAAATCTGCTCGAGCATTATGTTCGCACCTCGGCGAGCGAGCTCTTTCTTGTCAAAGCGGCCATCTGCAGATCGAAGCACTTCGGTCATGCGAACACCTTCGATGTACTCCATGGTCACAATGCGGGAGCTGCAGAGGTCTCTGTATACATCCGGAACGCGCACGTCTCGGGAATCCGAAAACATGGATTTGAAACGCCTGATATTCTGTGCTTCGAGCGTGAAATCGAGCTCTTCGGAAAGACGTTCACGGAACTCCTGCACGAACCCGGTCGGGTTCAGGAGCCTGCTGCCGCGTACGTAGGTTTCTGCGAGACGGGCGAATCCCATAAGTATGTCAAGATCGGTATCGACGAGGTCACGAAGCCCGGGGCGCTGAACCTTTACAGCTACGGATGTGCCGTCGTGAAGCCTCGCCCTGTGCACTTGCGCTATCGATGCGCTCGCGACCGCTACGTCGTCGAAGGAGGCAAAGAGTTCTTCGACCGGGCTGCCAAGATCCCGCTCTATCGTGCGCCGTACGTCGTCAATCGCGAACGGGGGGACGCGGTCCTGCAGCGCCTCAAGTTCAGAGAGCAGCTCTTTCGGAAGAATATCGTTCCGGTTGCTCAGGAGTTGCCCGAACTTGATAAATGTCGGGCCAAGTTCCTCCAGAGCCATGCGCAGCCGTTCCCATCGAGACGTTTCCGGCGGGACATCTATGTGTACCCGATGCAACATTCTCCGCACACGTCTGAAACTGCGGTCGAGCCGGATCAGCTTCAGAAGATCCGCGAGTCCATACCTGGCAAGAACGCTGACAAGATCCTGCAGGCGTCTGGAGTAACGGAATGAGCGTTGTAAACCACGTCGTCTTTTGAATAGCACCTTGGTATACTATACTGCCTGTGGTCGCTTACGTAAGCGAATCAAGCCATGAATATCGAAAGGAGTGCTCATGTCTGTTGAGTTACGGAAACTGACTCATGATAATTTCGAGGAATGTATAAATCTTACCGTCAGTGACGCACAAACGGGCTTCGTGAAGTCCAATCTCTTCTCTCTGGCCCAGGCGCAGGTCGACAACGAAGTGACCCCGCTCGCAATTTATGCAGGCGACACCATGGTCGGATTTCTCATGTACGGGGTCGACGACGAGGATGGTCGCTACTGGCTGCTTCGGCTCATGATAGACCAGCATCATCAGGGCCAGGGGTATGCAACGCAGGCGCTTGAGCTCCTTATCCAGCGCCTGCGCACGCAGTTCAGCTGTCCGGCCCTGTATCTGAGCTTTTCGGACGAGAACACCCGTGCGCTGAAACTGTTCCCGCGGCTTGGCTGGCAGAAAACCTCGGAACGCATCAGGGACGAATCGGTGTACGTTCTGGATCTCAGTTAGCCACCGTAGAGACGTACCAGCTGTCTACAGCTGAAAGACGTCCATGCGGTCGGAGCCGGTTAACGCAAAGTCGGACCAGGAATCGACGGCGGAACGGAAAAAAACTGCATCTGCAGGGTGAAACGCGACAGAAAAGCCTGCACACACAGTAGCGAGTCCTGAAATGCTCGGGTTGTGACCAATCAGCAGCACTGTCCGGTACGAGTCTTCGGTTCGGGAAACGGCGGCAAGATAGTCGTCTTCCATGCCTGTATACAGAGATGGTTCTACCCGAACAGGCGCAGACAGCGACAGGGTCTCCAGAATGATCGCGCCTGTTTCCTGCGTTCGGTGCGCCGAAGATACAAGGATCAGGTCTGGTGTGACTGATCGGGATAAAAATCGATGCGCCATTTTTTTCGCCTGTGAGCGCCCGTACCGGGGGAGGGGACGATCACGGTCGGAACTCGCGGAGGATGCCTCGGCGTGTGTCATGAGTATCAGGGTCATCTGGCATCTCCTGCAATAGTCTGACAGAGCGATACGCAGTCGCGTATCCATTGCACGCGTTGACGGTATCGCGAGTCGTGTACGCCGTACAACACATGACAGCCATGGTCTTCCATGCCGCAGTACTGAAACACATGACTCGACCAGACGGTCTCGAGGGGATGCAGCCCGTCTTTCGGCGTGCTCATGTCGCTGGTAACAAAGGCTGCGGCATGTTTCCCTGTAAGCAGCGGGGACGGTGTTTTTCTCCCGAACTCGGGGCCCGCGTACTCGTATGCGATGCCGGGTCTGAAGACCCGGTCAAGAAAACCGTGCATGAGTGCCGGCATGCCACCCCACCAGTCGGGGTGCACAAACACTACCAGATCAGCCTCGACGAGCAGGTGTGTGTATCGTCGGATATCCTCGTCGAAGCTGAACTTGCGCTGAAACTCGTGCAGTTCAAGGCGGGGATCGAATTTTTCAGCGTACAGATCTACAAAATCCACTTCGTGCCCCCCGGAGCACAGATTTTCCTCTATGGCTCGCGAGAGTGCATGGTTCAGGCTGTCCTGTTTCGGGTTGCAGACCACAAGCAGCGTACGCACGCCCCGTATGCAACAGCATCGCAGCCGGCATGTCAATCCTGTGTCCGACCCGTGTTCATTTCACTCGAAAAATTCCCGAATGGACTGGATGCAAACCCGGCATATGAGTACTTTACAGGTGAATTCACGAGAAATTTCGTGGAA
>SKKC01000444.1 GCA_007121695.1 Spirochaetales bacterium
GACGGCGAAGACCGTACTCCCGTATCGATTGCGTTGACCGATGAACGGTCGGAGCGTTTCTACGAGCTGTCGCTGGAAGAACTGATCGACCGTTTTCGTGCAGACCCTTCGCTGCCGCTTCCCCGCGAAGCCACCCTGGCCGAGTCGGGTCTTGAGATCCCTGACGAACACTGTGAAAACATCTCGACAGTGGAACTGACAACCATGATTGCAGGCGATCTGCCGTTACAGGCGATTTATCGCATTACAACACCCAGCGGCACTCGCCTCATGGTCCCGGGATCGCGTCTGCGTGGTTTTCCCGGGTTTACGATACAGCGAATGCGCTACGATCTGACAAACAGTAATCTCGCCGCGGCCGTTTCACGGATACTTCACTCGAGCATCACCGAGCTTCGTCAGGGGACGACAACAAAAGACCCGCGGTTCTGGTTTTCCCTGACAGGCACCGTGTTGTCGAACCGCGCCTCACTCGAAGCGCAGCGCTCCATCCCGGTTTCTCAGGATTTCTTTGTGGCTGCGGAGTTTCTGAATGCCTTTGTCGACGGACAGCTGACGCATCTGCGGCGCAAAAAGGAACTCGAAACCCGAATTCGGGACGACTGCAAGACTGTCATTACGACCATTGCCGGACGCACGGACGGCTACATCGCGCGCGATGAACTCGAGCAGCTTCTCGAAGGATTCCGCGAGGAGTACGACGAGCACTTCGCCGGATTCAGGAAGCATTTCTTTGAGACAGCTCTGAGCGCGCCAACTCGAAAAGTCGTCGGGACGCTCGTCGAACTCGCAGAGGGATTTTTTCACCGGGATTCGGTCTATCGATTCTTTCTGGATCAACTGGAACAGACATCGCGAGTATTCGCAGAACAGTACAGGGGAATGCTGTCCGCGCATATCAGGAGTGGATCACGGGAACACAGCGACGTGTTTTTCAGCCGTGAAGGTCTGGTCGCAGATCTTCATGACAGACTCAAGGAAGAAAACGCCCGATTGCACGAACTGCTGAACTCACCGGAAGTTATCGCCGAGGCGGTCGTCATCTGGGCGCGGGAGCAGGGACCGATCAAGGACGTCGATGAGCTGAAGCGAATCATGCAGCGGCATTTCATGCCGGGAACGACGCAGTTCTATGATCTCGCCGTCATGCTCGACCTTAATCTGCTTGAACTCTTTGATCGATCGTTCCGGAGCCTCTCACCGCTGCGCCAGATAATCTACCGGCTTTTCGGACGGCACGAAGCACTTCGGGCACGGTTTATTGAAGAGGCTTCCAAAGCGACCCTTCCGCCAGCTGCGTCCAGACGGGACGCAGGGGCTTCGCCACGGCGCGAAACGCGACCGGTCGCGGAACCCCGCACCGCACGGCCCCGCGGAAGCGCACCTCGAAGCCGGGGAACGGGCCAGCCGGGAACACAGCGACCTGGTGCGACCCGTACTTCAAAACCGCCAGGCCCGCGGCAGTACACGCGACGAGACCAGGACAAGGCCTGGGACGAGTTCCGGAAGCGGATCGGCGACTGATCACCGACGCCGCTTCAGATCTTTCCTGAGCGTGTGCGCGCAGGCGTAACCCGGAGCACCGAATATCCCGCCACCCGGATGCATACCGGCGTTTGCCATGTACAGCCCTGGTAGTGGGGTCTGGTACCTCGACAACTCGGGCAGCGGGCGGAACATGAACATCTGATCCGTTGTCATTTCCACGTGCATTACGTTCGCGTTCGGCATGTTGTGTTTGGCTTCAATGTCGACAGGACTCTGAATGTACCAGTCTATGAGTTCTTTCGACGCTCCCGGAGCGAAGCGGTCCACGACCTTCAGCAGTTTCTTCGCCTCTTTTTCCCGGATTTTCGGCCATTCCACGCTGTCGCGGAGTTTGTAGGGATAATACTGGCCCCACACAAACAGCGTATGTTTCCCCTGGGGCGCGAGCGTCGGATCTATCCTGCTGAAGGTCATGGCTATGGCCGCAGGATGCTCAGACGGGAGCCCCTTGAGATAGTCGGCGTAGGAATCGATGAGATACTGCTCTGTGGGGCACAGCAGCTGCATGCCCTTGAGAATCTCGTCCTCGTTGCCGTCATTCAGTCTGTACTTCGGCAGATTGTTCACCGCACACCGAAGCACCATGCCAAAGCCGTTTCCGACGCGGATGGTATCGAGCCTCCGGTTAAGGTCCGGCGGCGTCCAGTCCGCAAGAAGCTGCTTGAACGTAACCCAGATGTGCGCATTGCTGACAACGCGCCGCGCGGTGTATCGCTCGCCATTCTCGAGCTCGATACCGGCTGCTTTGCCATGCTCCACCAGAATGCGGGTCACCGGCACGCCTGCATGTACCTCGCCTCCGTGATCCCGGATATAGCCGGCAAGTGCCTGTGTAAGCATACCGCTCCCGCCGCGGGGCCGTGCCGGACCTTTCTTGTGCACGACAGAGTGCCAGGCGACAAACTCACTTGTAACCGTGTCAGTCGGCGGAGGTCCGCTCTGGGCTCCCCACCAGGCAAGCGCGGCCCGCATTTTTTCCGATTCAAAGGTGTCGCTGAGCAGCTTGCCGTAGCTCTGAAAGATCTTCCGGAGCATATCGGTTTTATCGGCACCGCGCTCGTGGATCCGTCGAAACATGAAGGTCTTTCCGATGTTCGAGAAGGTCGGCTCTTTCTGGAAAAACTCGAAAATGCGTTCGTTCAGAGGCTGCCACTGACGAATAAAGGCCCGGTACGCTTCCGCGTCGTGATCGCTGACGCGGGCGATACTTTCGCATGTCCGGTCAAGATCCTGATAGAACGAAATGGAGCTGCCGTCTTCAAAGGGCGCTGACATGAACGGATCAAGCGGAATGTACTCGAGTCCGTACCTGTGAAGCTCGAGATCCGAAACGATTGGCGTATGGTGAATCATGAAATGGGCAGAGCCGCCCACATCCATCTTGAATCCGCCGAACATGTCTTCGGTGCAGACCGCGCCGCCGATAGTATCGCGCCGTTCGTAGACCGCAACTTTGTACCCCCACTTCGCAAGGTACGCGGCAGTCACGAGACCGTTATGACCACTCCCAACAACAATTACGTCTGCATCCATAGTCGTTCCACTATGCCCGTATGCGGCCATTTCGTAAATAGAACACCACGGTGGCGGACACGAAAAGATCTTGCCCCTGAGCGCGAGCGTGTGCACACTACACCACATGCTCTCCACGCGTATCCTGATTATCGGAGGAGGTATACACGGCACCTTTCTCGCCCGTGCGCTGACGGAAGACTGCGGGCTCGACGCAGGCGACGTCCTGGTGCTCGATCCGGTCGGACGGCCGGTACGCGAGTGGCGACGGCGGTGCTGCATCGTTGGCATGTCGCATCTGCGAAGCACCTCGAGTCACAACATGGAGACCGATTATCGCGCGCTTCGAAGATGGGCCCGACAGCACGGGTACGAGTACGACATACACTTTCGGGAGCCCTACGCGCGACCGAGTGTCTATGCGTTTCATGCGCACATGGACCACGTGCTCGTTCGATCGCGCATAGCGTCCCGTTTTGTCCCGGGAACCGCGCAGTCGCTGTCGCGTACCGTTACAGGCTGGATTGTCGAAAGCGAGGCGGGACAGATACATGCAGAGACGGTAGTTCTCGCCACTGGTCCCGGCCCTCCCCGGGTGCCGGCATGGGCTGCAGAAACGGAGATTCGGCACGTGTACGCCGATCCTGAACCTCCCCGCCCCGACGCCGGCACTCGCATAGCCGTGATCGGGGGAGGAATCAGCGCGTGGCAGTTCGCCTGCCGGTACGCCGGATCGCACGATGTCAGCGTCTTCAGCACCCACGGTATTCGCGCGTCAATGTTCGACTCCGATCCTGGCTACCTCGGGCCAAAGAAAATGAGCTCCTTTCTCGAGAAGCCGGTTCCTGCGAGGGAACACGAGCTGCGTACAGCGCGTCGCCCGGGTAGCATACCGCCGGACCTCGAAACGATGGTACGAACGCATCTGGCCCGGGAACAGCTGTCGTTTCACGTGGCAGCAATCACGTCAGCACGCGAAACGTCGAGCGGGTATGAACTACGAACCAAAGACGGTGCCAGACACGGCGGCTTCGACGAGGTGGTATGTGCAACCGGCTTCCAAGGGCAACACGCACCCGGCGGGTTTATAGCACAGGTTGCCCGGGAGTGCGATCTGCCGTGTTCGACCGAAGGATATCCGCTGCTTCAGCGCGATCTCAGCTGGGCACCGCGACTGCACGTGGCCGGAGGCGCGGCCTCGCTGGTACTCGGTCCGACCGCCGGAAACATTGTAGGAGCGCACAAAGCGTTTCGTACGCTGCGAACCGGGCTGTCCTAGAACGCCGTCTGCGACGCGTCGCGACAAAGCTGCAGATGCGTCTGAATCAGTTGATAGGCTGCGTACAGCTCGCGGAAGGTTCGGGGGTCTCCCCCGGCATCTGGATGGCACGTTTTCACAAGAAAGCGAAATCGTTCCTGAAGCCGTCGTGGCGTCACGTGCAGCCCGACCTGTAACGTCTGTGCTGCTGCGACAAGCTCTTCATGGTGCGTGGCAGCCTGCAGTACTCCGTCCATGAGCTGCTTCAGGCCCGACGCGTCCATTCTCTGCATGTTACGTCGGTCCAGATAATACGACCGCGCATCGCTCTCGCACAGGCTGTCCGTGGCGTCATTTGCCTCGGTTGCGTGCGTATCCGCGATGGATACAACAACGTGCGCCATGCCTATGTGAAGGCGTCTTCCGGGGATTCCGTGTTCGCCGAGCAGGTACAGGGCATGGTACAACTCGAAGTGCCTGCGAAACAGGTCAAGTTCTTCCGAGCCGGACGCGTTCGGCAGCCGTACAAAGCGCAGCAGACGTATTTCGTCTATCCGACCAGCGGACGTTTCGAGGAAACGGATCAGCGCTTCAATGTCCACCGCCCCGGACGCTGACTGACACACCGTCCCTACAGCCCGCTGATGCGCGAGAGTCCTCCATCTACACCAAGCACCTGGCCGGTGACCCACCCGGCACCCGGCGAGAGCAGATAGAGAATAGCCCCGGCCATGTCGTCGACTGATCCCACCCGTTTGAGAGGATGTCGATCGGCCGAACGTTCACGTTTCTTGTCGTTATCGAGTAACTTTGATGCCAGCGGCGTATCGGTGAGCGAGGGCGCAATAACGTTCACCCGTACCCGCTTCGGCGCAAGCTCGGCTGCAAGCGATCGCGCAAGGCCTTCGACCCCAGCCTTCGCCGTCGCGATGGAGGCGTGAAAATTCATTCCTACGGTTGCGGCCACCGTCGACACCATGACTACCGAGGCGCCGTGTCCGTCGGTAATCCGGGGGAGCACCGTCTGGAGGACCCGGACAGCTCCGAGCACGTTTACGTTAAAGTCTGCCTGAAATGATTCGGGCTTCAGACCACGAAAGGGAGCAAGCTGTATACTTCCCGGCGCGTACAACACCCCGTCGAGCTCCTCGGGAACCACGAGATCGTCCGGAAGATCAGTGGTAACATCGACCTGTGTATACTCAGGATTACCCGCGTCGAACGATGGTTTTTCCCGTCGCGCCCACACGTGGACCGTATGCCCGTCTTTGAGCAGCTGCTCGGCAACTGCCTTTCCTATACCGCTTGAACCGCCAACTATGAGATACGTCATGTCCAGAAGATAGTCAGGCAGGCCATGAATCGGCAACGAGCGCCTTACGCAGTATCGACCGAAGGAAGTTCCTTGGACAGGTAAAAATACTCGAGAATTCCTGCGCGCATACTCTCGAACACCAGCGGATACACGACGTTAAAGAAGTACGCGCGCTGTATCGCGATTCGCTTGGTTCTCGCGTACTGCTGTTCGATCGCCTTGCGGCACTGCTGTATGTACTGCTCGTAGGTCGAGAACGAGGCGTCTATGGAAAGCTGCTGGTCAGGATCTTTCAGGGCATCCTGATACTCCCCGAGCTTGTGAAAGATTTCCACGAGACTGAACGCCGAGTTCAGCTCACGGTCGAGTTCCTCGGACGAGAAGCCACGTCGCACGACTTTCGCATAGGTCGATGGGAATATCGCCCGTATCATTGGCGCTTTTCTGAGACCCACGCCGATTCGGACCAGCGCGTTTTCTACCGCGTCTACAACGTACTGGTTTCCGCGGTAATACTTCAGTAGCTCGAGGATGCGATCTGCGCCCTGTTCTCCGTTCAACAGAAGCACGCTAACCTGATCGGCGATCGTCTCCGGCAGATCGGGGTGCACCTGGACGCTAATGGTCTTGAATGCCACATTCTTCTTTTCACGTATGGTTACGGCCTGTTCCCGGAAAAGCTCGTTCGGCTGAATTCGTTTATACGCGCTGTTCAGGTCGTCTGCTTCCTTGCGGAAGCGCTTCAGGTACTCTTCGACGATCCCGGTTTGCTCGAGCGTCTCGAACATTTCGAGGGACATACGAAAGCCACCGATCGGAGCCGTCGTTTCCATTCGTTTCGCCGTAATGACTGGCTCACCGACGACGTCCCACTGGCGTGCCCCGGCAGGACCGAAGTTTCCTACCGTTACCGTGCCAATGTGCGCACCAATGCGGATGCGTATCTGAAAAAACGCTTTCAGGCTTTCGGATATTCCCATATCGCCGCGCATGCGTTCCATAATATCGAATGCACGCTGCAGCATCTCTCCGTCCTGTTCCGTGCGATGCTCTTCGAGAAAGCGGTCGTCGGCACGATTGAAAAGCAGACACACCCGCTGCATTTCGACGCAGGAGTAAAAGAGGCGCGCCGCTATGGAGTACACAGCCTCGTCTTCGCTCATGTTTCGCACCGATGCATCGACAAGTCCGCCGTAGTGGAACATGAGACTGTCGCCTTCGATTTTGTTCAGATACCCGCCGTACCGTCGAAGTACCGCATTAAAGGCCGCATACAGTCCGTTGAGAAGGGCCTGATTCTCGTCCGGACTGAGAAAGCGTGACAGATAGGAGTAATCGGCTATGTCGATGAAGCCGATACCGACCGTCTGCACGACCGATCGACTGGGAATCTCGCCGTTTTCGAAAATAGCTTCAACGAGTTGCCGGGGCAGATAGTATTCCTCTATCTGACGCCGCAGCTCCTGCTCCGAGATGCTCGTCGTTTCTGTCGGGATTCCGTCTGTTGCATCCATCTGAACACCTTGACTTTTTGTACTGATAAAACGATATGTTTCCTTACTACAGCGTAGTACCTGGAA
>SKKC01000003.1 GCA_007121695.1 Spirochaetales bacterium
AGTCGGGGGCGGCGTTACCGCAGTTTTCGAACAGGCCTGTACAACATTATCGACAGAGGAGGTGCTTGCATGTTGAAAGTTATTCTTGCCGCAGCCATGTTGCTGCTTGCCGCTGAGTCGGCGTACTAAGTCTGTGTTCGATTCGATCGCTTCGAACTATCCTCGTCGCACCTGAAGGATTCCGTTCAGGTGCGACCACGATCACACGGTATCGATGAATAATAAGAGAGTAGTACTACTTCGAAAAGAGTTGATGGAGCTGATATACAATCCTAAGTCAGGCATCGCCATTGTTGTCGTTGTTGGACTCATGTACTTGTTCCACTTTTTGCGGGAAGACTACCGTGACGGGTTACTGTATTTTACAGTCTTCTTTGCAGCGCTGTCTGTCGGCCAGTATGTGTACGACTCGTTCGTGAGCGACATTGAGTTTAAAGGTGCATTGTTTCTGCACAATACGGGAATTAGCCTTACAGAGTTGTTTCGGATAAAACTCTGGATAGCTCTCGTCATTGCGACCGTTATCTTAATTACTACATTACCACTTACCTATAGCCAGATTCGGTTGTCCGATCTGTTCTGGATATATCCGTTTGTTGCATTCAGTTGCTCGCTCATGCAGATCTTTACGGTACTTGCCAGAGGTCGAGAGACGACTGCAAGCGTCATCGCGGCGATTGGAATTCTTGCGACAATGCTAATGTTGCAGTTCTTTCACTCGCACATCCTTCGCGCTGTGGTAATGATAAGCCTTCACATTACTTTCATGGTTCTGGCTGAACAATCGTTGAAAATGCTCAACGTACGTACACAGCTGTGACGTAAAGGAAACGAACTGTATGAACGCTACGGTAACATTCGGCTATACCAGGAAGAATCCCATATTCTCGATGCTTGAGTTCAAGATACCAGACAATGAGATAACGGTCTTATGTGGACACAACGGAGCAGGAAAAACGACTCTTCTAAAGATTCTGTCCGGGATACTGCCGTCTGAAGCCGCGTTGAAAGAATCATGGTTCGTTCCTGCTGGATCCGGCTTGATTCGGCATTTTTCTCTGTCCGATCACATTCGTATGCTCAAGGCGACGGATACAGAGTTGTACAGGGCTGCGTTCGAATTGTTTCGTGCAGAGAGTTTTTACAACGTGCCCATTAGAAAACTGTCGACCGGACAGTCCGTTATGGCGTCAATTCTCACGGCTATCGCAAGTAAACGGGAAATTCTGTTGCTCGACGAACCATACGCATCTCTGGATCCTGTCAACGCCCAACACCTATGTCAACTTCTGAAGATGTACCCGGGGACGGTTGTCCTGACCAGTCATGATCTCTTTCTCACCCTTGAAACAAGTGCACATATACAGTTTCTGAAAAGTGGAAGTGTTTCATGGGTGAACCAGAATCCAGAAATATCGATCGAAGAGCTACGAGCTGCATACGCGGAGTTTGCCTGAATGAGCGTTTCCTTCCGAACGGTTTTTCGCAAGGACTTCATAGAGCTTACAAGAAACCGCCTGCTTCTGCTGTTCGTTCTCTTTCTCTCCGGACTCGTGTCTATGGGGGGCGTTGTCGGGTACCGCCTCGCAGATACTGTGATTTTCTCGTTGATACTTATCATTATAGTTCAGTACACATTTGACGCGTATAACAACGACATCCGCTCCGGAGCGGCTCTGTTTCTGATTACGATGCGGGCTGGCTTCTATCGAATACATCTATCCAAGATACTCATATCCCTGATACTTTCTTTGCCGCTCTTTTTCGTCGCTTTTTTACATCAGGACACGTTTAGCCTCGTAGCTGTCCACGAGAAACTAATCCTCGTAGCGAGTGTTGTTCTTACAGTCAATGTGACGTACTTTGCGATAGCTGTTACGAAGAAATCAGATACGCTTACGTTTTTCGTGGGCTCTTCATTTGCCCTCGGCGTTTTCCATGGAATCGGTGCTATCCAGCAACTGTGGTTTCAATACGGAACGCTCGCGCTTCTGGTCACCATGTTTTTTCTGTTTGACTGTTTCCTGTATCGCAGCAAACGATTTCGCGCTTCGCTTTGAATACGCAGTCAGCCTCCCCGAGTGCTGACCACGCCTACAGAACTGCGCCAAGCGCGTATCCGACCCCGTAGCCCGCAGCGAACAGCAGGCCTCCTGCGACAATAGCGGCTATCACCGCGGTAACCCACCGGCCTGCGGTTGGAAGGCCCTTCCATTTCTCAATCAGTACGTTCATTGTTTGTTTCTCCTTTCTGGTAGTACCAGATAACCAGTTGTGTTCTGTCGCGTGCGCCTGCAAACTGCAGAAGCGACGAGACGTAGTTCCGAACCGTTCCCTCGCTCAGGTACAGCTCGTCAGCGATTTCCCTGTTCGACCGACCCTGTACGAGTCGGTAGAGTACGTCTGTCTCTCTCCCGGAAAGTCCGTCGAGAAACGCGCTACCGGTGTCGGCGGGTTGCACGTCGAGCGACCGTGCAATACCCGGTTCGAACGTCATGTTTCCCGAGATCGCGTTTCGTATTGCAAACATGACTGCCTCTGCCGACTGATGTTTCAGCAGATATCCGCGTGCGCCCGCAGCGAGCGCATCCCGGAGGTACTCGTCATCCGCAAAGGTGGTCAGCATTAGCACCGGCAGGTTCGGGTATTCGGCATGTATGGCCCGGCAGCAGGTCAGCCCGTCCATGTCCGGCATGCGGATATCGAGCAGTACGACATCCGGTAGATCGTCGGACAGGGCCTGAAGCGCCTCCGCCCCGTTGCGCGCGCGTACGCTTACCGTGTAGTCACCCGACTGCTCGAGAACCATTGCGAGTCCGTCGCGGACGAGTTCATCATCATCTGCCAGCAGAATCCGGTATTTCCTGTGCGTGCTCATTGCAATGAACCTCCCTGCACGGGGATGATCGCGATCGCGTAAATGCCGGGCGCATCTGTTGTTTCGTCTATGTGAAAGCTGCCGCCAGAGTCTGTGTACAGCGCCTGAATGGTAGACAGGCCGTACCCCATGCGCGGGCCGGCGTCGCCCCAGCCGCGGCCGTACTCGCGATACTCAAGACGCTGCAGTCGTGAGGTCCGGGTCAATTCGATTCGGATGGACCTCGGATTCCCGTAGCGTGTGGCGTTCGTCAGAAGTTCATCGACTGTCCGGGTGAAGTGCTGTATCGCGTCCGGAGAAAAACGGCTGCGGTCGCCGGCGAGGACAAGGTCGACCGGACACAGGGAAAACCTGGCAACCGATTCGTAGAGTTCACTCCAGTCCCGCGCCCGACGCGGTGCCGAGTCGCGAAGATACTCGCGAATACGGGCGAGTCCCTGCTCGAGGCCGTCGGCAGCCCGGTCGAGCGTTTCCTGCATCGCCGTGTCGGTGGTCATGCCCCGCGCGGACCGGATCTGCCAGAGCGCGCCGGTTATGCCGTGTCCGAGCGTATCGTGAACCTCGTCGAGGATTCGCGTACGTTCCCGCCGCATAAGCGATTCGACCATGCCGCGGTGGACGCGGTCGGAATCGGTGGTGGGCTCTACAGGCACGACCGGCTGCGCGATCCGCGTGTGTGCGGGCTCGATGTGTCGGTGTGTCAGGGCTTGCAGGCGGTCAGAGAGCGTTCTGCTTCCGGCCATCCCTGCAAGAGCACAATATGCAATTGCAATAAGAAATCCGGAAACAGACTGATGATGCAACAGAAGTCCGTTCGGCAGCAGATAGGACGCAGTGATACCAACCGGGCCGAGTAGCGACGGCCGCCACAGACTGCCTCCAAGGAAACCGACCACGAGTACAAGGCTGCTTCCAACTGCCCAGTAGACGGCCCGTGTACGGAAAACCCGCGCGACCAGACGCATAAGAAATACGGCCCAGAGCTGAAACACGATTAGTGCTGCGACTGTGTACGCAAGGTCGGGTACGGACAAACGCCAGACGATCGACGCGGCAGCAACGGAAAGCAGGATCAATCCGGTCCCAATACCAGCGCGCGTCGCGAGGAAAGAGAGCCGAAACGACTGGCTACGCAGCAGAACCACTGACCTGTCGACAAGTGGTGCCATGAGCAGCAGATTCAGGAGAAGGAGCAGTACGGTTGCCAGTCCGGCGAACGGGTACATGAATCCGGCCGCACCGCGGCCGGGCTGAAACGCGACCGGGCCTGAGAGCCATATTGCGACAGGCAGCACCGCGATTCCGAGTCCACACAGAACCGACGCCTGGTTCCTCGTGATCCACTGTATGCGCCGTCGAACGGGACTACGCGCCTGTCGTTCCGGCTGTGCGTGCAGTCGCCAGATAATGATTCCCGTGCAGGCGGTTGCGCCGATCCACAGAGCAAGTTCGTGCATGCCAGGCGGGGACTGTGGATTCTGAAGCATGCGTAGCAGGCGTGTGGTGATCCACGTGAAGGGGCTGTACGGAGCAAGCCCCCAGATTCGCGACGTGGCCGGATAGGGAAAAAACACGCCAGCGGCAAGTGCCGAGGCAAACACACCGGTTGAGATCAAAAGGTCAGAGAACCCCTGGCTTTCGCTTGTTACCCCGAGCGCGAAGCCACCTGCGACGCTGAGGCTCGCGAGCCCTGCGAGAAACAGCCAGAACGAGACCGTTGTCCAGGGCCATACAACGCCGAACAGAATCGCGGATGCACAGAGAAACACAGCTACCGGAGCGAGAACAAAGAGAAGCGTGGCCGCGACGATCGAAAGCCACATGCGCGCACCGGTTCCGTGCTGCCGCAGTGCGGGCAGCGCCGAGCCTCGTCCGGTACACTGCGCCGCAAAATCGGTCGCGTACTGGCTCGCAACGAGCGTCGTCAGCAGCAGTACAAGCACGCTGTAAAACTCGCGAGCGTCGAAGCCCAGATACAGGTGTCGCAGCGCCGGGCCGTCGGCGGATACGCCACCTGCAAAGCTTCCGCTCAGACTCCCGGTAAGAATCAGCAGGAGAAGCGTCGGCTGCAGGAATGACTGAAACAGGTTTGCCCGGTCTCGCATGAGCGCGCGGAAGACAGTCTGCAGTACCATACTTACTCGGCCCCTGTTCCGACGACGATAGCGTACACGTCTGCGAGGCCCGGCCTGCGTACTTCCATGCCCAGCAGCTCCAGCCCCGACGCCTGCACTCGTTCCGCGAGTCGTGTCAGACGGACGAAGCCTGGCTTCGCCTGTATCGTGACAACCGAGTCGGTTGCACTGGACTGAATGACGCCCGGCAGGGACGACACCGGCTCGAGCAGACGCGCTGCCTGGTTCTGTACCGTAACGAGTATCGTCTCCTGCGCTTCGGCGTACTGTTGCAGATGTTCAAGAGTTCCCCTTGCGACAAGGCTCGTCTCGTTGAACAGACAGATTTCGGACGCAAGTGCCTGCACGTCTTCGGCCCGCGGAGCGGTGAACAGCAGGGTGTTTCCGCGATTTGCATGATCGCGTATCGTCCGTTCTATCAGTTCACGACTTTCGGCGTCCACGCGTCCCCACGGATTGTGCGCGACAAGCAATTGTGGTTCGTGGACAAGCGCGCAGCCGAGGCGGATGCGCTGTCTCACCGCATCAGAGACATCCCGCACCGGAGTCTCGAGCCACGGTTCGAGTTCAAGCATCGCCACGATTCGCTGGATCTTCTGCGCGCGGTCGTACCGCGAGTACCGCTTCGAACCGAAAAAACGAAGCGCCAGGTCAAGGTTTTCGCGTGCCGTAAAATCCCGGAACAATCCCCCTTCGGGCGGTACGATGCCGACCAGAAACCGTCGCGAGCCTGCACCGGGCAAACGCTGCCCATAGATTGAAATGGTGCCCCGCTGTGGTCTGTGAAAACCCGTAACGCAGTTCAGGAACAGCGTGCCAGCGGCTTCAGATGCACCGTATACACCGCATACCTCACCGTGCGGCAGCGTGAATGAGGCTACCTGCAGACGGGTATGCCCCGATCGGTCAAGAACGAGCAGATCGCGAACTGTCACTGCGTGTACGTCCATGGTTTGTAATACTACCTTACCGCCGGTCGGATGCCCAACGGGCGAGTTCGCGGAAGAGCGCAATCGTTTCGTGGTCTCGCTCGTCAAAGTCGTAGTCGGCACTCGTTTTTGCGATTACCACACGGTATTCAGGGTGTACATACACGTACTGCCCCCAGATGCCTATGGCAGTAAAGTCACCTTCCGGGTCTTCCGGAATCCACCACTTGTAGCCGTAGCCGAACTCCCAGTCGCTATCCGGGTTTTCGCCGGGCTGCAGGCGTGCTTCGCTTCGATACACAGACTCGGAGACCCAGTTGGCGGGAATAATCTGCTGCTCGCCGCGACGGCCATTGTTGAGATACAGGCGGCCAAATCGCAGGAAGTCGTTCAGCGAGGCGGATAGAAACGCGTGTCCCATGGTATTGCCGTGAAAGTCCGTGTTCCAGTACGCGGGGTGTTCCATGCCGGCTGGTATCCAGATGGACTGCTCGAAATATCCGCTCAGGCTCTGACCGACAGCGGCTTCAACTACGAGACCGAGTACCAGCGAGTCGCTGCTTACGTACTCGTTGTAGACGCCAGGTTCGCGCACCGCTTCGGTATCGCGTAGAAGATCAGGAATCGCATCCCGGAACCCGAAAACCCGAACCGGCAGCAAGTTGATGTCGGAGGTGAAGCTGTCGTAGTCCTCGTCGAATCCGAGACCCGATGACATGGTCAGCAAGTCCTGTATGGACACCCTTCCGTAGTCGCTCGAGGCGAAATCGGGTAGGTATCTGTCCACCCGATCGTGGACCGACTGTATGTAGCCCTCGTCGATTGCAATGCCGACGAGCGCCGAGAGGACCGATTTCGCCATCGAGAACGAGGTCGGCAGCGACGCCGGGTCGTAGCCGCGGTAGTACTGCTCGGTAACGACGGTGCCGTCGACGGCGATGCTCAATCCGGTCGTCCATGTCTCTTCGAGAAACCCTGCCACGCTGCGTTCTTCGCCGTCAAAGGAAAAGGTGTCCGGCAGGTTCTGTATGTCGCGGTCGAAGTGCCAGACGCTGTCGCTGGCATTCGCCGCTTCAGAGGGAAAGAGCGTATGGAAGTTCCTGAAGTTATCGACACGGGTCTCGTCGCTGAAGAGCGTGAAGGTAATCCACCAGTCGCTGTTTCGCAGGTACACAAAGCCCGAGACCCCGGCGACAAGCAGAACAGC
>SKKC01000371.1 GCA_007121695.1 Spirochaetales bacterium
CATGGGGCCATCTGCTGCTTTTTTGAGCGCGGCGTTTACTTCCTCGACCGTTACGTTTTTATCGAGTACCGCAACAAGGTCGGTAATCGAACCGGTAGGTGTCGGGACCCGCAGGGCCACACCGTCGAGCTTGCCGTTCAGCGCCGGGAGTACCTTTCCTACCGCACGTGCCGCACCGGTCGTCGTGGGAATAATGCTGGCTGCAGCGGTTCGCGCGCGACGAAGATCCTTATGGGGACCGTCGAGGGTGTTCTGGTCGTTGGTGTACGAGTGCACGGTTGTCATGAAGCCCTTCGCGATTCCGAAGTTCTCGTGAAGCACCTTTGCCATGGGGGCGAGACAGTTGGTCGTGCACGAAGCATTACTGACAAATGTGTCTTCGGGTTTCAGCTCGTGGTCGTTGACGCCAAGGACGATCATCCGGTCAATGGTATCTTTTGCAGGTACCGTCAGGATAACCTTTTTGGCCGTGAACTTCGCGTTCTTCACGTGATCTCCGTAGCCGCCCTTCGGACCTTCCTTCGTGACGAAAATACCGGTTGACTCGATGACAACATCGGGTGACGCACCCCAGGGAATTTCCGCAGGATTTCGTTCTGCGCAGACCTTGTAACTGGTTCCGTTCACGATTATCGCGTTGTCATCGTACGAAATATCGCCAGCCATCTGACCCTGCGTGGAATCGTACTTCAGCAGATGCGCGAGCGTTTTCGTGTCGGTAATGTCGTTAATGGCCACGACTTCGATTCCCTTCTCGAGGGCAATCTTGAACACGTTACGTCCAATACGTCCAAAACCATTTATTGCTATCTTCATAAAAACTCCTTCTGTGTGAGTATTCTCACATGGCCCCATGATAGGGGAAATGCGAAAGAGGTGTCAATTTAGCCCTGCGGGTCTCCGGAGGCAGAAAAGGCACATTTCGATCGTAATTTATCGAATACTCCGTATGCGCCAGTACAGGGGGCCAAAGGCCGGTCTGTCGTCGCTCGAACGCACCTGTCCACCGCGGTCGAGCAGAACCGTATCGCCTATTGCGAAGAGATCGAAAAAGCCCTCGCGTTCGAGGCGTCCGAGCGCGATCAGGTCGTCAACCGCAGTGATCCTGACGCTTCCGATGCGGTCTGACGGGTCGTAGCGAAACCCGACCTGCTGCGCCTCGGTGCCTGCCATGCCCCGGCGCACGACCACGAGTTCATCGTCGATGTCCACGCCGTCTGCTCGCCCGATACTGACAAGAACCTCACGACCACGCCGCTCGAGTAATCGACCCCGGGCTGGGATGACCGCTTCGATCCGGTCCGCGATCGCGGCACCAGCGCGCTGTATCGCACCGGATCCCGTCCTCGAGACGGCAATATTCGCCACCCGGGTACCGGTGGAGCTGTGCGCGATCTGCACTGACAGGTCGACGGTGCGGTCCGTCTCCTGGAATGACACCACCAGGAAATAGTCCGTACCTGCGCTGCGCGCAGCGTCGAACGCTGCCTCCGGCGTCGCGACCTGTACGGGTTCATTGTCGATGTCAATAAGTTCACTGCCAAGCAGGCGGTGACGGAGAAACTCCGATACGAAGCGCCCGGCCGACGGTCGGGAATCCGCGCCGTGGTCGTGCGTAAAAAAGAGGGAAAACTGTACCCTGTTTCTCTCGAGAGCGAACTGATCGATATCCCACGCGTTTTCCAGGCTCGGGCGGCGAAGGTACTCGTGAAGTTCTATCGCTTCGCTGATTTCCCGGTCGGTAAACCCGAGCTGTTCGAGAACGCGAAGCTCCGCGAGCAGCTTGCCGTCAAAGCCCATCTGCCGCTGCAGCTCGGCGAACGCGAATCGACCATCCCGGTCGAACGGGTTAATCAGCAGGCCTCGACGGAACTCCGCGTGAGCCTGAATCAACTGGTTCTGCTCGATGAGCGATTCGGCGCGCTGAAACCTGTGGAATGCAACATCCTCCCGGACTGCATCCTCGAGGTCAAACCCGCGGTCGACGGTACTCTCGAGCGCATAGCGGACAACTTCGTCGTCCGGGGTGATGCGCAAGGCACGGTCGAATGCGTCGATCGCCTCGGTGAACCTGTTCTGTCGCTCGTACGCGAGCCCGAGAAGGTAAAACGCGAGAGCAGAATCCGGTACGACGCCAATCATTCTGTCTGCCGCGGCTTCCGCGGCCTCGTAGTCACCGTCGGCGAGTTCGGTACGTGCAAGCAGGTCCCAGCCCGTCGGGAAGCGCTCGTTCAGGGCTACCGCGGTTTGCGCGTGCACGCGAGCGAGGTTGTATCGCCCCGCGCGCAGATAGTACCGCGCGACGAGCTCGTGCACGAAGGGATCCCGGGAATGAAACTCGAGTGCAAGCGCGAGATAGCGTTCGGCGGCTGCCCGATCACCTCGTTCATCGTGGAGAACCGCGAGCGCGAGTATGGCCGGGCGGTTCTCGGGAGCGAGATTCAGCACGGTCCGGTAGGTGTCCATGGCACTGACGGTGCGGCCTTCGGCAACCGCGAGCTCTGCCAGCCCTATGCGTGCAGCAAGATTATTGGGTTCGGTTGCGAGAATCCGGTTATAGGCGTCTGCGGCGTCCTGTATGCGGCCGAGAAGAAGCAGAATGTCTCCTTCGAGGGCCGCAATCTCGGTATTCAGGCGGGCCCGCCTGCGAGCCTCGCGGACCGCCTGCAGCGCCTGCTCGTATTCGGCGAGACGAAAAAAGGATCTCGCAAGACCGTGCCACGCGTCCGAAAAATTCGGGTTCAGGTCCAGAGCTTCGCGGTAGCGCTGTACCGCGGTAATGTACTCGCCCTGCTGTTCGGCTTCCGTACCGGCAGCGTAGCGTTCACGAGCCGTCGCGTGAAGCGGAACCGCAGCGTGCCCTGCGAACAGACTGACAACGTATATCGCGAAAAGAACGGAGCATAGCAGGCGGGGATTATTCGTCTGTCTCTGACGTGTCTGCATGAACCACCACCTTGACGGTCCTGATTTTGTGGCCGTCCATTTCCTGTATAATGAACTCGACATTGTCGTAGGTCGCTTTTTCGAACTTTGCCGGAATCTTGCCAAACAGCGAGAACACGAGCCCACCGAGGGTTTCGAAGTCCTCCTCAGGTATGTCCAGACCGAGACGTTCATTCAGCTCTTCAATTTCCAGCCGTGCGTCGGCGAGATACGCGCCCTTCCCGATTTCAAACAGGGCCTCTTCTTCGTTGTCGAACTCGTCCTGTATGTCACCGACGATTTCTTCGATGATGTCCTCGAGACAGACGATACCGCTGACCCCGCCGTATTCGTCTACCGCCACAGCGATGTGAATGCGCCGCCGGCGCATTTCGCGCAGCAGGGAATCGAGGCGTTTGCTTTCGAGCACAAAAAACGCCTTTCGGATAATCGCCTCGACCTTTACCTCCGCCTTCGTAATAAGAAGGCTCAGGAGATCCTTTGCGTAGAGCACACCCACCACGTTATCGATGGAGTCCTTGTATACAGGAAAACGCGAATGGCCGCAGGACACCACCTTCTCGAAAACCGATGGTCCGGTCATTCCAATTTCCAGAAAGACGACGTCGATCCGTGGAACCATGACTTCCTTGACCGTGGTCTCTGACAGGTCAACGATCCCCCGGATCATCTGCTGTTTCTCGAGATTAAGTACGGCAGCTTCTGAATTCGCGCTGGGTCCCGCTTTCTTTCTACGTAACAAACCGGCAAAAAAACTCAAAACAACCTCTGATCGGACAAGCGTGCAAGAATTTCTTCCTGCAATGCAAGCATGGGTTCCGTTGCATCGTTCGTACTATGATCCATTCCCGACAGATGGAGCAATCCGTGAACCAGTACGCGGCGAAGCTCTTCTTCGGTGGACACATCGAAGTCACGGGCATTGGACTCGACCTGCGCAGGATCGACTACGATGTCGCCGACCTGCTGCAGCTGCAGTTCGCCTGGTGCACACCATTCGTTCGGCGTCTGCGCATGTTCGTTCAGGCAGAACGTCAGCACATCGGTCGTACCGTCTTTACCCCGGTAATCGCGGTTGAGCTGCGCCATATGTTCGCTGCCACAGAAAGTAACTGAAAGTTCCCATCCGCGAGCCTCGAACACGGGTTCGGCGAGGACCCGGCAGATAAACGACTGGATAATCTGTTCGTCTGCAGGAAGCTCTACGCCGTTCTGCGTGAGAATATCTATCTCATGACTACATTCGGTCCCGTCGCGTGTCATGTCTGCGCCTCGTACGCGGCGACGATTTTTCTCACGAGCGCACTTCGCACGACGTCGGTCGCGTGAAACATGCTTACGTGAATGTCGTCTATGTGACTGAGAATATTCAGCGCGTGCGAAAGGCCGGATGGCGTACGCGTCGGCAGGTCGACCTGCGTAATGTCCCCGGTGACGACGGCTTTTGTTCCCTCGCCCATGCGGGTCAGGAACATCTTCATCTGCTCACGGGTGGTGTTCTGCGCTTCATCGAGAATGACGTAGCAGTCGCGCAGACTGCGCCCTCGCATGTACGCAAGCGGTGCGACTTCTATCATGCGGCTTTCTTCCATGCGCTGAACGACCTCGCGAGGTACAACCGCGTCCATTGCGTCGTACAGCGGGCGCAGATACGGACTGATCTTCTGGCTGAGGTCACCGGGAAGAAAACCGAGGTTTTCCCCGGCTTCAACGACGGGACGGGTCAGGACGAGCTTGCGGCGTTTCCGCGTGAGCACCTCCGAAAGCGCATGCGCGACGGCAAGAAACGTCTTTCCCGTACCTGCCGGGCCGATACAGAACGACAGATCATGCGCCTCGATTCCTCGAATAAACTCTGCCTGGGCGACGCCTTTCGGGTATATGATACCGAACCCTCCCGGTATCGCGATGTGTGTATGCTTTATCAAATCCACTTGCAGTTGCCTGTTGTCGGTGAAACTGTCGTAGAGACTTCGCACAAGATCGACGGACGGCGACTGGCCGGACCGCGCGATCGCTTCGAGCTCGGAGAATATGCTCGAGAACAGAACTCCCTTTGACTCGTCGTCGCAGTGGAACGAGACCTCATTTCCGCGCGACAGCACGGGATGTCCCAGAAGATCTTCCAGCAGTTTCAGGTTCGCATCGTTTGCCCCGCAGACTTCGGCTACCAGGGCATTGTCTTCGAGCACAACGGCAATCCGTCTACTCAAGTCGTATTCCTTGCACCGTAACAACCTATCTGAGCTGTGCACACCCGGTCAAGTCGGTTTTCCGGTGCCCGATCACCACGTAACTTCATCATCTGTAATCGTCAGATCGCGTGAAATTTCCGGGATCGGTCGCCACTGGAGGAGCAGTTCAACGGTGCTGCGCCATTCAACCGTCGTACCGTCCTGTTCCGGCGTCCCACGATATCCCACAGTAAGATCCCAGTCCCCGAGATCGTGCACTGCATCGATGCGCAGCTGCCGGAGCTTGAATCCGGAATTGATCCGGTCACTCCGGTTGAAAAAATTGAACGAGCGCGCCAGATCAGCGAAAAACGATTCACGGGGAAGTCCAATCTGCTCGGCGTAGGGGCCTATGTAGCGAAACAGCTGTTCGTTTCTTGATTCCGAGGAAACGCGCAGATTCAGGAACTGGTGAACATCGAGTTCAAGATTCAGGCGAAAAAGCAGGTTCGAATCGGTAAAACGGAGAAGGTTTACGCTGGCGTTACTCTGCACGGAGGGAACTATCCGGATGCGGTTTCGCCAGAACAGGAGCGGGTCGAGGGAGTCGGTATAGCGCAGTGAAGCCTGTACCGGACGGAACTGTTCCTCTCCGTCTCCCGTCCAGATCGCGTTCTCGAGATCGAATGAAAAACCCTCGGAGCGACGTGCATCCAGACGCCCCGTCAATCCGGATACCTGAATATCCGCTCGCCCGGTCTCGAGTACGTCGTCTTCCAGATCATAGGTCCACTGATGCGAAAACCGTACCCGTGGTGCAGCCTGTATACTCTGTGAAAGCCGGACCGGATCAAATGTTCGTTCACCGGTATCATCGTCCGCTGTATACGCGACTCTGCCAGAGGTCTGTACGATACCTGTGCGGAGAACCAGTTCAGATCTCCCCTGTTCCTGACGCGGAGGAAGATCGAAGCCGACAGTGAGCGTCTGCCGGGCGTTAAACACATTCAGGGCCGACAGCAGCTGTACCGAGTGTCGCTGTATGCGGTCGCGGTCCCAACCGACGAATTCGGTTTCGTACAGTGCTTCATCGGTGGCCGAAAAACTGTCGAATCGTCGCTGCATGAGTCTCGCATCCAGCGTGTAGCGTAGTTCGCTACCCTGCAGAAGAGGCTGATTGTCCAGGGGCTCGGAACGAAGCGTCAGTCTGTTGTCGACGACCGTCGAATGCTCGCCGAAGGCCCGTCGTCGCAGATTCTCTTCCCGCTCTGCAGCGACCTGATCCGAGAACCCGAATACGTTTCGGTACCGATCAGAGAGGCTTGTCGACCCCTGCAGCGACACAATCGGCGCCTGGTAGGACGCCCGCCAGTTCAGCGATGCCTGTGTTCGACGTAACTGCTCCCAGTATTCGATTTCGTAGTCTACGTCTTCCGGAACCTGCCAGGGGGAACTCAGGTACTGACCGGTAAGAGAAACTGACGGGCTGACGCGATACGTGACCTGTCCGGCGAAGGGGTCTGCCGGGGCAGGTACGGACAGGTTTCCCCGAGCCGAAGGAAGACGGAACTGCCGGTCGCCAGTTCCGTCTTCCGGGAAGTTCGGCCCGTCGTCGGGAGTAAGGGGAAATGGAGGGCGTAACCGCGACGGGGGGAGGACATCCGACCCGTCCCGTCCCGCTGCCGGTGGTGCCGACGATGGCGACTGGAACAGGGTTCCGGCAATACTCGCGCTTGCATTCGGAAGCACGACACGCTCGGGAAAGAAGAACGATCGTTCCGGCGGATCAAAGGGTGACGGAGCAGCCGCGGCGACTTCGTCAGGCAGTTCAGTTGCGGGAACCATACGTCGGCGCCACTGCATCTCTGCGCTGAGTGTCTGAAAAGATGCCTGCGTGACAAGCGGGCGAAGATCGGCAACATCGAGATTGAGCCTTCCCTGCAGGCGCCAGAGCAAGGACGCTCGAGCAGAAGGGCCGGTAACCTGTTCGTCGGA
>SKKC01000095.1 GCA_007121695.1 Spirochaetales bacterium
CGAGGGGGGTCATGATTTCGCTTCCGGTCCCGGTGCCGAGCGCCATGGGCAGAAGCCCGAAGAGCGTCGTGAAGGTGGTCATGAGTATGGGTTTCAGGCGGGTCTTGCCGCCTTCGATAATTGCGATGCGCAGGGGTACACCCCGGTTCTGCAGTTGTACAATGTAGTCAATGAGCACAATGGCGTTGTTGACGACGATGCCGACGAGCAGAATGGACCCGACGAAGGTCAGGATGCTGAAGGTCGTATTGGTCAGAAGCAGAATGGCCACGAGGCCAATGATCGCGAAGGGCACGCTGAACATGACCAGGAGCGGGTTTACGAGGTTCTCGAACTGGCTCGCCATGACCATATACACCAGGCCAACTGCCAGGAGCAGGGCAAAGAAGAGGCTCTGGAAGCTGTCGGTCATTTCGGCGCTGGAGCCGGTAAACTCGAGCTCCGTCCCGGCAGGGGGGGCGCCGAGCGCGGCGACGGCCGTCTGCACGTCGGTCATGACGCGGTTCAGCGGACGTTCGCCGGTAAGGCTTCCCCGTATTTCGATCACGCGCTGCCGGTCGATGCGCTCGATCGCGAGGGGGCCGAGTCCTTCCTGTATTTCAACGACGCTCTCGAGGGGTATTACGTCTCCCGCCGGATTCACGAAAAACATGCTGGTGAAGCGGTCGCGGTCGAGTCGGTCCGCGTCCTGGAGGAGCACGTCTATGTCGAAGTCGTCGCTCTGCTGTGTGAAGGTGCCGACGGTGACGCCGTTGAAGGCAATGCGGAGTTCCTGGGCGATCTCGGCGGGGCTTAAGCCGAGGCTCGTCGCCTCGCGCCGGAGCACCCGAAACTGCAGCTCCGGGCGCGCTTCGGAGTAGCTCGAGTGGACGCTTCGGGTGCCCGGGATGCTTCGCATGGCTTCCGCGACCCGCTCGCCGAAGGAGTTCATGACGCCGAGGTCGTCGCCGCTGATGCGTGCGACCAGCGGCGAGGTAACGCCGGACGACGAAGCGGCAAGGCTGCTCATACCTTCTATGGAGAGGCGCGAATCGACGTCGAGCACTTCGCGTGCAATGCGGTTTTCGACACGGTTCACGACGTCCCACAGCGACACCGAGCGGAAATCGAGGTCCACGAGGGTTACGAAGACGGTCGCAAGGTTGCTTCCACCGTCTCCGACGCGGCTTGCAAGACTGAGGATGTAGTCTTCGCTGACTTCCTCGCGGATGATGTCTTCTACCTGTATTGCTTTCTCGGTGGTCTGTGCGTAGGTAGCGCCTGCAAAGGTCTCGAAGTCAACGCGGAATCGTCCTTCGTCTGCTTCCGGAAGGAACTCCATTCCGAGAAGCAGAATGCTCCCGACGCTCATGACGAGGATAAGGACTGCGCCGCCCAGTATGGTTTTTGTATGGTCGAGGCTCCACGAGATCGCCCGTTCGTAGGCGCTGTCGAGTCGCTCGAGCGAGCCCTGCACGCGGTCGAGGATGCGGTTCAGCCACGCGTAGCGTGTCACGACTTCCACGTCGGCGAGGCTCAGTTCATGATATCCGTCGGGGTCGTGGTTCGCGCGCGTGCGTATCGCCGATTTCGCGAGCAGCCGTGAACTCATGACCGGGATCAGGATAAGCGCGGAAATAAGCGACACGAAGAGACTGAACGATATCGTCAACGAAAGATCGCGGAACATGATGCCCGCGATGCCGTCGACAAAGAGCATGGGCAGGAAGACCGACATGGATGTAAGGGTACTCGCGGTAATCGCTTTTCCGACTTCCTCGGTACCGACTATGGCCGCTTCCTCTGCATCGAGCCCGCCGAGCGATTTTCGGTACACAGACTCGAGCACGACTATCGCGTTGTCCACGAACATGCCAATGGCGAGCGTAATTCCGGCGAGGCTCGTCAGGTTGAGCGTCATGTCCGCGAAGTCTATAAGCGCAAAGGTCGCGACAACTGACACAGGAATTACCGTGGTAACGATAAAGGTGCTTCGCATGTTTCGCAGAAAGAACAGCAGCACCAGAACGGCGAGCAGGCCTCCCTGCCATGCGGCTTCGGCAACGCCGCCAATCGCGTCGCGGACGGTGTCTGCCTGATCTTCCTGTATCTCGATGCGTATGCTCGGGGGCAGCGACCGTTCAAGCTCCGCAAGCCGGCGCAGCACCTCTTCGTTCACGTCGACGGTGTTGAAGCCGGGGCGTTTCTGTATCGCGACGCGTATGCCTTCGCCGTCCCGTGTCCGGACAAACTCCCGCTGCGGCTTGAAATCGAGCTCGATTTCGGCGATGTCGCCGAGGCGTACCGGCACACCGTCTATGACGGTCACGAGCACGTCCGAAATGTCGCCGACGTGTTCGAAGTCACCGACCGTACGGAGCACAAGTTCGCGATCCTCGAGGCCCACGGTTCCCGCCGGCAGGCTCACGTTATCGCCGGAAAAGGCCCGCACCACGCCGCTTAAAGGAATGCCTCGCATGCGGACCTCGTCGAGGTTCACCCGAACCATGACCGCGGGGTCCCTGCCACCGAACAGATTCACCTGCGATACGCCGGGTACGCGCTCGATCTGCGGTACAATGTCGTTCTCTACCAGACGGCGGATATCGAGGTCTTCGGTAGAGCTGAGAACGACCAGCTGCAGGCTCGGCACCAGTCCCGCGCTGAACTGGAAGATCGTGGACGGCATGGTGCCGTCGGGGAAGTCTCCGGTCACGTCGTTTATGCGCTCGCGTACGTCCGGCACGACGGTGTCGAGGTTCGTGTCTTCGGAGAAGTTCACGATAACAAGACTCAAACCCTCCTCGGAGGTCGAGCTTTGTCCCTCCACACCGCTTAAGCCCGCGACGCTGTTCTCGAGCCTGCGGGTAATCTGTTCCTCGACGTCGAAGGGGCCGACGCCGGGGCTGGGCGTAATTATGATTACGCTTGGAAGCGACACGTCGGGAAAGAGTTCGAGACCTATGCGCGACAGCGAAATTGCTCCGAGCAGGGTCAAAGCCGCGAAGATCATGGTCGCGGTGACGGGGTGTTTTACGGCAAAGCGTGGGATGCTCATGATGCCTGCCTCACGCGTCCTCGAGCACGCGCACGCGCTGCCCGTCCTCGAGGAAGCTGTTCCCTTCGACGACGATTCTGGTTTCGAGGGTCAGATCGCCGACGACGCCGACAAAGCCGTCCTGGCTGAGTCCGCGGCTGACCTCGATCTCCCGCACCGTCTCTTCGTCGTCGTTCAGCGCAAACACGAGCGCTCGGGCCCCCCGGCGAATCACAGCGCGCTCGGGCACTGCGATCACGTCGGTCTCGCGGGCGACGGTAAACCAGCTGTTCACGAACATGCCCGGTCTCAGGAGGCCGCCCGAGTTTTCTACTATCAGTTCTATCTCGAAGGTGCGGGTGGACGGGTCTATGGTCGTCCCGACCCTCCGCACCTCTGCCCGCGCGGGTTCCATGGTCCGGAAGGCGACGGCTGTAAGCTCCGCCTCCGGGCTCAGTTCACCACGAATGAACGCCTCGAAACGCCGTTCCGGCACGCGTATGCGCGCGCGGACAAGATCGTCGTTCATGATAATGGCTATGGGGCGACCCGGTTCTACGGTGCTTCCCACTTCGACCGGGACGTCGGTGACGCGACCCGATACCGGTGCGCGTACGGTTGCGAAACTCAGGTTCAGTTGCGCGAGTTCATACTGTCGCCGTGCAGCCTCGACCGCGGCTTCGGCCTGTTCGACTTCTTCCTCGGTGGCACCCTGTTCGAGAATACGCAGGCTGCGGCGTGCGTTTTCGACGTCGGTCCTGGCGCGGCGGAACGCGTTTTCCGCGCTTTCGAACTCGCTTCGTGAAATGGTGCCGGCATCAAAGAGTCTTCGCGTACGCGCAAGGTCGCTTTCGGCCGTGGCGAGGTCTTCTTCTGCCTGCTCGACGGCCGCACGCGCATTCTCTACCTCTTCCTCGCGGGCCCCGCGTCGGGCCGCGCGCAACTGACTCTCGCGTGCCTGCAGATTGGCGAGGGCCTGGGCACGCTCGAGTTCCGGCACGTCGTCTTCAAGCCGTGCAATGACGTCGCCCGCCTGCACCATCTGGTTTCGCGTGACCAGGAGCTCGAGAACCTCTCCACCGACTCGTGCGAGCGCCGCGGCTGTCTGTTCGGCTTCGAGATTTCCCGCGTACTGCACCCGCTGCTCGAGCGTGCGGAGCTCCGGTGTCGAGAGGCGGACGGGTGTTCCGGGGTCAACCTCGTCTTCGCTGACTGCGAACGCGATCTGAAGCGCCGGTATTCCGAGAAAGACCGCAGGTATCAGGGCAATGGCGAGTACAACAAGCAGTCTGCGGGTTCCACGTTTCATCTGTTTCCTCCGAGCATGCGGTTCATGTCGAGCCAGGACTGCTCGTTACGTTCGAGATCCTCGTGCAGCCGCTCGATTTCTGCATCCAGATGCTCTGCGTCAACGATGCTGATCTGAAGAAGCAGGCCGCAGGCGATGGTCCGAAGCAGAAACCGTCGCTGCCGGTGATCCTGCAGCTCGTGTATCTCGCCACGCTCCCTGCTTTCCATGAACAGTTCCTCGAGCTGATCGAGGAAGCGTTCGAGGTTCACGTTAAACAGATCCATGCGGACGGATTCCGAGAACATGCCGTTCAGAATCGGATGCATGCGCTTCAGCAGGGCGAGTCCGGTGCGTCGAAGCCGGGACAGTTTGGTCGGGTAGGAATCGTCGGACCTGCGTATCCGGTCGAGCTCCGTGTGCAGTTCCGTCCACGCCGACTGTACGGTCTCGCGAAACAGTTCCCGTTTGTCCGCGAAGTATGTGTAGACGGTGCCGGGTGCGATGTCCGCGACACGGGCAATGTCCTTGATGGTTGCCTTCGCGTATCCGACTTCGCCGAAGATCTGCAGCGCTGCATCGAGAATCCGGTTGCGTTTGGCAAGGTCCTGGGGGCGTGACACTGGTGGTGCTCCGTTTAGCTGAATAATCGTTCAGCTAATAACATAGCGACGCGAAGGAGTAATCATCAAGCAGAATCGGAATTTTTCTTTCTTGACCGGCTCCATGCCAGCTATATAGGATGATGAACTCATGGCTACCACCCTGTTTGCGGGACATCCGCATCCTGTCGTCGAGGAACTCATTCGTCTGGTACGCGGAGCGGAAGGCTCGGTAGCGATTGCATCGTCGCGGCACGGGTCGGTTCATCAACCCGGAGAGGGCACGCTGCACGTGCCGTGGACACCACGGTCTTCCCTGTCCGCAAAGGCGGCGTGTACGCACGTGCGAAACGCCTTCGGAGGGTTCACCGAGTGTGTGTTTACCTTTGCACCGGAGGCGTGTCGTGAAAGTCTGACCGACATGACGATTTCGCGTACAGAACAGTACATAGATGAAAACCTTCGGGCGCCTGTCTTCTTTGTCCGGGAAGTGCTGTCCCTGTTCGCAGATCAGACAGACGCGGTGGTTTCGCTTGTTCTGGTAGAAGACGCGGATACCGTGTACGCACCGGTAGAGCATATGGTGCGGTCCGGCATCTATGGCTTTGCCGAGAGCCTCGCTGCGCAGTACCGCAGTGGTTCACCGGCGGTCTACGCGTTTTCGGGGCAGGCTGCGACGGACCAGGCGCGCGATTTTGCCGCTTTCTGTCACACAGAACGTGGTGACCGTGCACGCGGGCGGGTACAGCGTTTTGGCCGGAAGGGCTCGCTCCGGGGCCTATTCAAGTAACAGCAGAAGGAACTCCGTATCATGAAAATCTGGATCCGTTATCTCCTTGGTGTATCGGCTGGCGTTATTCTCGCAGCGTTCTTTCTTGATCCGACCGCAGTATCGTCGAGCGCCTGGCACGACATGTCCGCGCTGGCACTGCGCATCGGGCGCTATCTGTTGCTTCCGGTCGCGTTCTTCGGAACGGTAGTTTCCGTTCACGATCTGAAAGAGCACAGGAAGAGTCTGGTGACGTTTACCCTGCTTCTGGCCCTCGTCGTCGCGCTCCCGGCGCTTGCCGTCGTTATTGGTGCTGTTGCACTGCTTTTTTTCCAGCCGGGCGTACTGCCGATTATTCTCGAAGACGCGGTATTGCAGGAAACTCCTGACGTTCTTTCCATTCTGAACACGGTGTTCCCCGAGAATGCCCTGTCGGTGCTGGCAGGTTCCGGTCAGTACCTTCTCGCTGCGGTGGTGCTCGGTGTGCTGACCGGCGCCGCAATGAGTGCCGACACCCGCTTTGCTGCCCTGCTCGAGGACATCGCCGACGGGTTGTGCCGCCTGTTTTTCCGGCTTAACGCAGCGATCGTGCGGCTGTTCGGCTTCGGCCTCTTCGTGATTACGGTCGCGACAGTGCTGCGTTTTCGCAGTCTTGGCAATCTGTCCTTCTATGCGCCCATGATTCTCGTAATTGCGGTGACAGCTGGTGTGGTCACACTGGGCCTGTATCCGCTTCTGGTGTGGTCGCTTGGCAGAAAGTGGAACCCGCTGCTGTGGATGTATGCAATGATCGCGCCGGGGCTCAGCGCTCTTGTGTCGGGCGACGTGTTTCTCGCCGGAAGTACCCTCGTGTATACGGGGCGCCACAACATAGGTGTGCGGCGGGAAGTCGGCGGGTCAGCGCTCCCCTTCGCGCTCATGTTCGCCCGCGCAGGAAGCGCAATGGTGTCGGCAATGGCTTTCATTATGGTGCTGCGTTCCTTCTCGGGACTCGAGATCGGCATGGCGAGCGTGTTCCGGGTCGTGATCATGAGTCTTGGTTTCTCGTTTCTGCTACCGGCCGTGCCAGCCGGAGGTGTGCTGGTGCTGCTGTCCATGCTCGCGTCCGGGTATGGCCAGGGTTTCGAGGACGCATATCTGATTCTCAGACCCGCAGCCCCGATTCTGCTCTCAATTGCTGCCTATGTCGACATAATGACTTCGGGTGCCGTAATGCACATTGTCGCGGGGCGTCGCAAGCAACGCGATCTGCCGGATATTCCCGATATGGTATGACCGGCGAGATCCGGCCGGTGTATTGCTGATCGGGAGCGGGTCGCCTGATACGAACGCCGAGTTGCCCTGATACCATGTGCGAATCCCACCACGGAAGATCAGGGCCTCCATCCCACAGGCGCCATAGTGGCATCATCCATC
>SKKC01000117.1 GCA_007121695.1 Spirochaetales bacterium
CTGGTGCACCTTTCAACCATTGATGGAGAAGAGGTACCGATCGCCGGAACTAACAACATTACCTATGCGTTTGTCGCTGATGTCCCGCTGGTTATTGCTGGCGGTTTTGATGGACTGATCGTGTTCGAGCTGCAGTAACGGTTGGGCATGGCCTACAACCGGGTTAATCCCCATCACACAGCAGCCAGGCGTTGTAACGCGCCGTCTCAAGATCTCAGGTCACGGAGGTCCGTCTTCCGCCATTGTTACTTCGAGCAACACTCTCCGGGAAGGATTTACGCCGTCGTTCGAGTCTATCGTTATCAGGGCGTCACGGTAGGTACTACCTGACTTGTATTCGATTTGAACGGTTACGTCCCGGCTCGTACCTGCGGCGAGTGGCGCTGTTGAGGGCAGACTTATCCAGTAAAACACGCCGTCGTCCGGGTCATCGTCGAGTGTGACATCCTGCTGATCTGGCTCGCCCGGGTGTGGATGAGGTTGGCCGTACGACAAAAGCGATATTTCGCTGAAAACGAGCGTCCCTTCGCCGTCGTTGTGAATCGTAATGGTCTCCGTTGACACGGTGTTGCCCGGGGTGAGCAGTTCAAAAAAGACCTTGCCTCCAACCTCGATGTCGCCCTGCCGGGTAGAAACGCGAAGAGTGGGTGACCCCGATGCACCAGCGGGTGTCCCGGAACCACCATTTGCACCAACAGGGTCGTTCGGGTTCGTACACCCGGACACGAGCCACACCCCGGCGAGAAGAATCGCAACTGGACGAGTCATTCCGTGTATACGCATGCGTTACCCCCACATAGATGCGAAAGTTTACGCCGTGCGTTTTCGGTCGATCTATATAACTTTGGTTACATTATGCAGACTGATCGTTTTTGCGGCCTTTGCTTCTGAATCTTGTAATGCGCCCAAACTCCACCGGCCGCACCGGGCTGCGCCGGGCGATTACCGAGAGGACGTTCAGCATGAGGTGGCGCGGGCTCACGTAGCGTCGTGTCGGGATGCGGTGTATCACCGGGATAATGAGCAGGCGAAGCCCTGCCGCGAAGAGCATGAGAATCTGAAGCCCGAAGAAATCGGTGCCGAACGCGGTAAAGCGCAGCGGTTCCACGAGGCCTGCGAACGCGCCGCCGATCGCCGCGCCAAGCAGGCCTCCAAGCGCCCCGATCGCGAAGTAGATAGCGTAAAAGCCGCTGATCTTATCGCGCGGGGCGACTTCCATGGGCAGGGTCGCCATGCCGACGTTCAGCGCACCCCAGCCCGTGGAGGTCAGAAGCACGTCAGCGACGAGGCCAAGGGGCCAGGTCCGGGGATTCATGAGCAGCCACACGACTGGAGTCACCGCGATGACTACAACTCCAATGACGGTAATGCTCTTGGTTCCGATCCGGTCCGCCCACAGTCCCCACGCCTTGCTGGAAGCCATGGTAAGCAGGCTTATTCCGACTGTCGCCAATCCAAGTACACTCATGGGTATCTGAAGGTTCACGACCTGATGGTAGGCAAAGTAGGGTGCCGAGAACAGGAGAATCGAGTTCCAGGCGAAGAACGCCACTATCATGCGCTTGGCCGGGCGGTCTGCCCAGATCGCGCGTACCGGTATCCGGGCTTCGAGCGCTTCCTGCGGCTCCTCATGAATCCGCCCCACTGCCTTCCACGCCACAAAGTTTGCAGCCACACCGGTAGCAATAACAGCGACTATGTTTCCCGGTTCCGGGAGTGCATCGAGCATGGCCGACATAAGCGGAACCGAAACGACCGCGGTCGCCGACACGAGTACGTTCCGCGTGCCAAAAAAACTTCCGCGCTCGTGCTCGGAGAGATCAGCCTGCAGAATGGACATCCACGCGTTGCCGGCAACTGCGGCGGCCGCCTGCGTGAGAATGAACACGACGAAAAACACCCCGGGGCTTCGCAGACCCGCGAACGCCGCGACGATCAGCACCGCCCACAGCCAGCGCAGGACGGTGGCGAACCGGAACAGGCGAACCGGTCCGCGAAACGCGCGAATCATGGAAGGGCCGGCGAGCTGGGCGACCTGCATGACCATGGGTACAGCGGCTGCGTATGCAATACCAACGACGTCCACGGAGAAAAAGACCGCTATCGCAGTGAAGATGGCGCCCTGCGTCATGAGAATGGGTATGGTGCTTGCGGAACTTTCGACGAGCAGCGCGCGTCGGTTGCCGGGGTGGGTAGACGTGGAATCCATGGTGGCCAGTGATACTATACAGGAGTGTTGATTTTGGGGAAGCAGGAAAGCGTCCGATGATCGTAGATATGAAGCGTTTATTCCGATTCGGTACCGGTTTTCTCCTGTGCGTTCTCGCCTTCGTGTCTGTTGCGCCACCCGCTGGCGCACTCTTCGTGCACGATCCGGAGATCGGTTTCGTTCTGGACCTTCCGGTTGGTTTTGAGGAAGTGGCACCACACCGGCTTTCTTCGGTCCAGTCGGCCGAACTGCACCGGATTCTTGCAATACGCGGGTTCAACGGGCCGCTTTCGCCCGGTAGCGACGACCGAGACGCCGAGGCTGTGCTCGTCCTGCTCCCCGCTGCTTCACTAGGGGTTGCCAGACGCGAGCTGTGGCCTGGCGATGAGGATCTTCCGCTTATCGATCTGCTCGTTGAAACAGCGGCAACAGCCACAGATGCCGAGGGAGAGGCTGCCGTGTTCACGTTCGCCGGAAACGAAGCGCTGTTCGCCGAGGTGGTCCTCGAGCGTTCGCAGCGCGCGGGGTATCTGGTCGCGGTGGAACTCGCGGACACGCTGGCCGTGCTGATAGCGACAGCGCCCGCGAGTCAGGCGCGACAGGCGCGCGATCTGCTCCTGTCGGTGCTCGACTCGTTCGGGCCTCCCGAGCCCGTACCGGGTCCTGTCGCAATGTTTTTCGAGGGAGACACCGAAGACGGCGAATGGCCCGAGGTCACGATCCGCTTTCCGGGACCGGCCGTTCGTTTTCAGTTTCCGGAGGAGCGTGTCTTTTTTCGCGCAACGCCGGGTGCACCAGAAGCAGGAGACGTTCTCGTAAGCCGCGAGGCACGTCTGCTCGCGGGCTATCAGTTTGCCGGACCGGGAGGTTCGCGTCTGCCACCCCGCGAGGCGGGGGCAACTGCCGATATAAACGAGGCCGCCCGGCATGCGCCGGCCTGGCTGTCGGCATGGCGGCGCTATTTCCGGCTGATATACCGCGACACTGCCCCTCGACTGAGCGACCTTGCAACACAGATTCGGGAGTACGCCACAGCGTACCGTGTGCCCGAGGAGCAGATTCCGGACCTTGTGCTGTCATGGCTGCAGGCCTTCGAGTTTCGCCAGGCAGTCAACGCCGGCCTGTTCCAGCCGCCGGTCATCTGTCTGTTAAGCGCAAGCGGCGACTGTGACAGCCTGGGTATGACCTACATCGTATTGCTTCATCACCTTGGGTTCGAAGCAGGCATGTTTGTCTCGATCGAACACGGACATGCGCTTACCGGTGTTGACGCAGCCCGGAGCACCCCCGGACCCGGGACGGCGACCGGGTCGCCCGAAGGTGTGCGCACGTCCGGGAGAACAGAGTCGAGGGTGCGGTTCCAGGTCGACGGGCGCGACTATTATATGGCGGAACTGACCACGGCCTGGCCGCTCGGGTCGGTGGCCCGCGAACACACAGACCAGGACGACTGGCACTACGTGCCCCTGGGGGTCAGGGACTGATGTCCCCCCGCGAGGGGCGCTGCGTGCGGGCATTTCGTTTGCTGGACGGGACCCTGCCCGCGGGCATACCATCTCTCCATGGGCGAAACCCGCTGCGACCCGTCGCAGGCTGAACAGCGCTACCTTTCCCGGACCCACCGTGCCTTCCGGTATCACCAGGCCGAAAACGTTCCGCTCGTATTCGTCTCCGATCAGTTTGCTCTGGCGGAGCTTGTTACCGACCATCTGCTCGAGTGGGCGGGTGCGAACCCGGGTGGTCTTGTCCTGCTTGATACCAGTCGAAGCTTCGAACACGTCGCACGAAGCCTGCAGAGTCGTCCTGCTGCAGACCGGCGAACGCTCCAGCAGCTTCGCTTTGTGCAGGGCCTCGAGTTTGTGACAAGACAGGGCTATCAGCCAATCCGGACCCGGGTGCAGAACCTGTTTCTGCAAAGCGGGTGCTTCGACCCCGAACGGGCCATCCTGCTCGATACCGCGACAGTGGATCTGCTTGATCTCGAACCGGAACGCCGCCGCATACGACACGAAGACGGAACCCGTTCCCACAAACGGCGGGCGGAGGCACTCGAGCGGCTGGAAGACGCTGCCCGGCAGCACGCCAGCCGCATAGCCGATGCAGGCGGTATCGGATTCTGTGTCGTCGGCATCGGACCAAACGGAATGGTACTCGGAAATGAGCCTGGCGTCCGGACCGGTGGGTCCAGGGTGACATCGATCTCCAGGGATGCCGCGGATCGCTTTCTCGGTCGCTACCGGCTGGTCCGTCACTTTGACGCACGGCGACGAGTGCCTGCGGTCACCATCGGGCCGCAGATTCTGAGCCGCAGCGAGGGGGCTGTTGCCGTTGTGACTGCGACCGATACGTCCGGCATTGAACACCTCGAAGACTGTCTGTACGCACCCGCGGCGGCAGACTATCCCGCGGGCGGTTTTGCGGATGGAGCGTCGGGACGGGTGTACGCACTCGAATCGGCGGCGCCATTGCTTCGCACGAGGTACCTCGAGACAATCGAAACGGAGCATCCCCTCAGCGAACCCCGCATGCAGCAGGCTGTCGTTGACATTTCGCTCGCAACCGGTCGTCCGGTGGCCGAACTTGCGCAGCGTGACTACGAGGCGAATCCCCTTGGTGAGCGACTGCTCGACAGATCATCCGTTGGTATGCATCCGCTGAACACCATGACCCTCGAAGGCCTGCATTCGCGCCTTTCGGGAGGCGTGCGCAGAATCGGCGACGCGACGGTGCTTCACCTCGAGCCGCTCCCGCACAGCGCGATCATGGCGCTGGCTCCGTGGATCATGCGGCTGAACGGCTCCTCGAGCATCCACCAGGCAGTTGCGGTGCTTCGTACTGCACCCTACGACGTTCCGGAAGAGCAGATGCTTGACCTTGCGATACGCATGCTCGGGGGGCTGCACGACGACAGGCTGGGTCTGAAGTCCATGCAGCGCCTCGGGTACTTCGACGCAGGGCGTGCCGACTACCGGTCGCGGGACGCGTGGACGTATCTTGACGGTCTGGCCAGGCAGTCCGAGGCCTTCAAGGATGTGGGACGTCTGCGGCGGCTGCTTCGAAACCTGTACGAAGTATACGGCGCGGATTCGCTCGGTGACGTGCAGACGCGGATCGAGGCCCTGATCCGGCATTTCGAAGACGCAGACCACCTGCACGAGGAAACGGCAGACGTTCGTCATTTGCGCTCGCTTCAGCAGGAATGGAGTAGCGACTGCCTGTGGACATCCTTTGGCTGCCGTGGCCGTGACATGCAGTATTTCGGTGGTACCGCGATTGCGGGGAGCCTCTCTGATATGCTTGCGCGGATACGGCCTGACATTGTCACGCTTCCCTGCGACACCGACGGATCGGGCCCTGCGCCACTCTTTGAAACCCTTACCGAGCTGATCCCGGTGCTCCTGTCGTATCAGGATGCCCGTCGTGGAGAGGGAGTCGCGTGGCCGGGGCTTCGGGTTGTCGGCTACCGCATGCCGGGGACGATCGCGCTTCCGACCGAAGCAGACGTCTTTGTCCCGGTGTCGTTTTCCGACCTCGCGGCGATTCGGGCGGCGATTACCGACGTCGCCGGTCTGCCCGAGGAGTACGTTCGCCTTATCGAGCAGACGGTTCTCGAGCAGTACGGGATTCTGTCCGAAACCCTCGGAGCGTCCTTCCTGCGCAATCATGACCACAGTGAACTACGGTCCGCGGTCGGAATGACCTTTCTCTACGACCGGCCACTCGATGGTTTTGCCCGCTTGACTGGGCGGGCAAGTCGCGATGAGTTTCCAAGCACGCCGAGGTCAGGAACGACCTGAAGCGCCGCAGCGAATACCGGCGGCAGAATCCCGATCGCAGCAAGACTCACCCCGAGCAGATTGTACACGCTGGTAAAACCGATGTTTCCAAAGACCGTATGCATGGTTCGTCGGCTGTTGTGAAAGAACGACGCGACCAGTCGCATGTCGTTTCGAAGCAGTACGACGTCGGCAGCGTGCAGTGCCGCTTCGAGTGACCCGGTCGCGATGCCGACATCTGCCCGGGCGAGCGACGGTGCATCGTTTATCCCATCGCCAACGAAGGCAACCTTCCGCCCCTCCCGCATGAGTTCCTCGGTGCGGGCGAGTTTGCCGGCGGGCAGGAGCCCTTTTTTCACGCCTATGCCGAGTTCAGCAGCGACGCGATCGGCCGCACTGCTCCCGTCGCCGGTAAGCATCTCGATGTGGTCTATGCCCATTTTCTTAAGCTGATGGATGAGTTCAGCGCTCTCGGCGCGGATGGGGTCGGTAAAGGTAAAACGGGCGACCAGCTCGCCGTCTACTTCGAGAAAGGCTCGGAGGCCTGCTGTTGTATCCGCGGCGCTCTGTGCGTTCGGGGCGGGTGATGCCACGTCCGAAACAAGCTCCGTCCCGGTCGGTAAACCGAGCTCCGGCGTGAGCTCCGACTCCGTCGGTATACCCGTCCGCGCGGGCACACCGAGATAGCGCTCGCTGCCGACCCGTATGCTCCGTCCCCCGATCGTCGCTGTTACGCCGCCCGGCTCTGACTGCGGGTTATCGGGCCTTGTGCGCGTAAGCCCCGCGCGTTCGGCCGCCTGCGTGAGCGCCTCGGCGACGGGGTGTTCGCTGTAGTACTCTGCCGATGCCGCGAGGGCGAGCGCATGGTCGGCTGCAGGCACGTCCTCCGTCCCCGACAGCGGTGTCTCCGTCAGGAGTTCGATGCCCGATAGCGCGATGCGCCCGGTGGTCAGGGTGCCCGTTTTGTCAAACAGGACCGTATCGACCCGGTATGCCCGCTCGATAACGTCGCCGCCGCGAACCAGGAGTCCTTCCTTCGCCGAGCGCGCTATCGAGGCGAGCATTGCGATCGGGGTTGCAAGCGC
>SKKC01000256.1 GCA_007121695.1 Spirochaetales bacterium
CCCGGCCTCGCGCTCAAACGCGAGTTCCAGGAAGAACTCGGGGTCGATATCGCACTCGGCCCCCTGTTCTACCGGGGGAGCTTTCAGCATAACGGGACGCATTTCACCCTGCAGGCATACAAGGTAGAGCTGCTCAGCGACGACTTTACTGGTGTCGAGCACGAGGCTCTCGAATGGAAGACGGTGCCCGAAATGAAGGAGCTGCGCATGGCGAGCTCCGACTACGGTGTGTACGAGTACCTGAAATATCACCCCGAGGAATGGAGTTAAAGCGGCAGCCTATATGACCGTGCCCGGCGGCACGACGCCTCCTTTGGGAATAATGATTATTCCGTCCCTCACGAAGTGGTGCGGGTAATCGCCGTCGGGATAGCTGTCGTACTGGAATCCTATGCTCGCGCTCTCTCCAATGCGGGCGTTCTTGTCGATAATGGCACCGCGGATATGGGCGTTCGCACCAATGCCAATGTCGGGAATTCCTGCTTCCCGGTTTTCCGCCCGTCGACCCACAGACTCGTAGTAGTCGGCCCCCATGCAGACGACACCGTCTAAATACGAACCGTTTTCCACGTATGTGCGTATGCCCACTATGGAGTTTTCCACCGTTGCATTCGTCAGAACGCTTCCGTCTCCGGTGAGGCTCTGTGATATGCGGCAGGAGTTGAACTTGGTGGCAGGCAGATCGCGGCGATGCGTGTAAATGGGCATCTGTTCGTCGTAGAAGTTGAAGTCGGGATTAATCCGCGCCAGGTTCAGGTTTGTGTCGTAAAAGCTTCGGATCGTTCCGATATCTTCCCAGAAACCGTCGAACAGGTACGCGCTGACACCGCCTGACTCGATCGCGCTCGGAATAATGTGCGAACCGAAATCGGTGAGGCTGTTGTCCAGGGCGGTCTCGAGCGCGCGCGCCGAGAACACGTAGATACCCATGCTTCCGAGATACTGTTTGCCTTCCTGTTCCCGCTGCGGATTCGGATGAATCTCGTGTGGGATACGCATTCGCGATATATCATTGCTGAGCGGAGGTTTCTCGACGAACTCGGTGATTCTGCGGTCTTTTGTCGCAGAAAGAACCCCGAAGGCGACGGCCTGCTCGCGGGTAACCGGCGTCGCGGCGACGGTAATGTCTGAACCGCTTTCGACGTGGAGTTTTACCATTTCGGCGAGATCCATGCGGTACAGCTGATCGCCCGAGAGGATCAGGTAGTAGTCCGGTTCCTGAGGCCGGAAATGAACCAGATTCTTTCGCACCGCGTCCGCGGTTCCCTCGTACCAGCCCGAGTCTCCAAAGGTCTGCTCGGCAGCAAGGATCTCGACGAAGCCTTTGGTAAACGAATCGAACAGGTAGGTGCTCGCCAGGTGTATATGCAGACTCGCCGAGTTGAACTGCGTGAGGACGTACATCTGCTTGAAGCCGCTGTTTATGCTGTTGGAGATCGGAATGTCGACAATGCGGTATTTCGCACCAAAGGGCACCGCCGGCTTCGCACGCTCCTTGGTGAGCGGGTACAAACGCGTTCCCTTGCCGCCTCCGAGTATGATCGACAGAACTTTTGACACGATGCACCCCCTGATAGTCCATCTGCAGTGTATGGATCGTTTCGTTCTGCGGTCAAGCGCTGTTTCGTCTCATGTATAGATGTTATGCTCTTTTTCCGGAGGAAAGAGGATGTCAGATCTAGGAACTGTGCTTGAAGAACTCGCACGGGATCCCTCGTTTTCGGATTGTGTGACCCAATGGGAACATCTGTCCTCGGTGCAGGGAAAATACCGCGAAGTGCCGGACGACCTCGCACCACGCCTTCGAACACTGCTTGCATCGCGGGGCATAGACAGGCTGTATTCGCACCAGGCAGAGTCCTACGAGGCAGTCCGTGCAGGCAGGCACACCATCGTCGTTACACCGACCGCCAGCGGGAAGACCTGGTGCTACAATCTCCCTGTCATGCAGACAATCCTCGAGCAGCCCGAGACACGCGCGTTGTACCTCTTCCCGACCAAGGCACTGAGTCAGGACCAGCAGTCAGAGCTCAACGAGTCGGTCACCGGTGGTAACCTCTCGGTGAAGATCGTGACCTACGACGGGGACACGCCGACGAGTATCCGCTCAGCGGCGCGAACAAAAGGGCAGATCATCATCTCCAATCCGGACATGCTGCACTCGGGCATTCTTCCGAATCATCCCCGCTGGATTTCGTTCCTGAAGAATCTGCGCTTTGTCGTCATCGACGAGGTTCACACCTACCGAGGTGTGTTCGGAAGCCACATGACGAACGTCGTTCGTCGGCTCAAGCGTATTGCGTCGTTCTACGGAGCGAAACCGGTCTTCATCTGTTCTTCTGCGACCATAGGCAATCCCCGCGAGCTCGCCGAGGACATTCTCGGGGAACCTCTGCACCTGATCGACCAGAGCGGTGCGCCACGCGGAGAGAAACACGTGATTCTCTACAATCCCCCCCACGTCGATCGCGTGCAGGGTATACGTCGGGGAGTGGTGCTCGAAGCGCGGCGGCTCGCGCTCGAGTTTCTGCGGCGGCGGGTCAAGACCATCGTGTTCAGTCGCAGCAGAACGAGAACCGAGCTTATCGCATCCTACATTAACGCGTCGCTGCGGAACATCTATACCGACAATGAAGGCCTGCGCGTGGAAAGTTATCGCGGGGGGTATCTTCCGTCCGAACGACGGGAGATCGAGCGGGGCTTGCGTGACGGCTCGATTCACGGTGTTGTCTCCACAAATGCGCTGGAACTCGGCATAGATATTGGCGGGCTCGACGTCTCGATTTCCGCGGGCCTGCCCGGGGCAATATCGAGCGCGTGGCAGCAGGCGGGCAGGGCCGGGCGTCGGAATTCGCTCAGCGCTTCCATTCTCATTGCGTCGTCGAGCCCGCTCGACCAGTACATGGTACAGAATCCGGAGTACTTCTTTGGCCGGAACCCCGAAGACGGTTTCGTCGACCCGGACAATCTGTTTATCCTCGGCGATCATCTGAAATGTGCCGTCTTCGAACTACCCTTTGACACCGAGCATCCGTTTCCCGAGGGTTCGCTCGATGTGCTGCATTCAATACAGCAGACCGGCGTCGTCCGGTATACCGGGGATCGTTTTCACTGGGCAGACCGCGGCTATCCTGCAGAAAACATTTCCCTGCGCACCGCAACAAACGATAACGTGGTAATCATTGATACGACGAAGGGCGCTCACTCCGTTATTGGCGAGATAGACCGTGCGTCCGCGAAGGAAGAGCTGTTCGACAACGCCGTGTACATTCACCGGGGCGAGCAGTACATGGTTACGACGCTTGATATCGCCAACCGCCGCTGCGAGGTCGAACAGTCGCAGGTCAATTACTACACGGACGCGATCGTAAAACGCGATATTCAGGTGCTTCACGAAGACGATGCGGTCGAAACAGATTCATGCAGAATCGTTCTGGGAGACGTGCTGGTGCGCAGCCAGATATCAAAGTTCAAGAAGATCCGCTACGGTACGCACGAAAACATCGGGTACGGCGAGATAAGCCTGCCGGAAGAAGAGATGCATACCAGAAGCTGCATGATAGTATTCAAGGAATCATCCGCCGCGGGGCGGAGTCTGCATGCCCTGCCGCCCGAAGCGCAGCCGCTGGTCCTCGGACGCCTCGGGTCGGTGCTTCGGACACTCGCGCCGGTGTACCTGCTGTGCGACCGCAGCGACATCGGAACGGCCGAGCGTTTGCGCGACCCGCACTTCAACGTTCCCGCGATATACGTGTACGACCGGTACCCTGGAGGTGTCGGGCTTGCCGAGGTTTTCCGCGACAAACTTCCCGTCATACTGCAGGCAGGCCTCTCGCTGGTTTCCTCGTGTGCATGCGCCGAAGGATGCCCTTCCTGTGTCGGGCCGCGCAACGCGAAGGAAGAAATAGACACCAACCCCAAAGAGGCGGTTCTCGCGCTTCTGGCCCAATGGGGCGGAGCGTCGGCCGTAGCTCAGAGTGAGGAGGTCGGGTGAAGGAAGCGCTCACCGCCCGGCTGAAACGGCTGCAATCGCTCGGAACCGGCGAACGCGCATCTGCGAGCCCTCCGAACGAACAGACTGTCGATCCGGGTCCACAGGATGCCGTTTCGGAACTGCCGAATCTGGGATTTGTCGAGATCGCAGAGAACGTCTGGTGCCGCAGAACGCGGCACCGGCTTGCCGGGCAGACGCGTGCTCGCATTGCAGGGTACGAGTCAACAGGCGTAATCCTGCCGGATGCCCGGGGCCCCTATGTGTTTCTGGATACTGAAACGACCGGGCTCGGATCAGGCGCCGGTACCGTTGCCTTTTTGACCGGGTGTGGAACCCTCGAGCCGGACGACACGCTTCTGATTCGTCAGTTTCTTCTGTCCGATTATCCTGGTGAACCGGCCTATCTCGCCGTACTGGCCGGGATCCTGACGCCTGACTGCTGCATGGTGAGCTACAACGGAAAGAGTTTTGACAGCAACGTGCTGCAGACGCGATTCCTCATGAACGGGATTCCGTGGACCAGGCCCCGACAACTCGATCTGCTCTACAGTGTCAGGCGGCTGTTTCGCACCAGGTTGTCGCGGTGCAACCTCGCGACGGTCGAACGTGATCTGCTGTTCGTGCAGCGCCAGGGGGATATCCCTGGTGCCGAGGTTCCGGATCGTTACTTCGCGTTTCTCGAAACCGGAGCGGCGGAAGTGTTGCGGCCGGTTGTGTACCATCACGAGCAGGACATCGTAAGCCTTGTGAAGCTGCTTGTCTTTCTGGAAGACGATGCCGCGTCGCCCCCGAGCCACAGCCGTGCCGACCCGGTGGCGCTTGCCCGCCTGATCATGCCAGGCGCACCGACGAAAGCCATGTCGATGCTCTCAGACCTGGTACGACACGACAGCCCCTTTGGCGACTCGCGACGAGCGATGGTTCTCCTCGCCGGTTTGCTGAAACGTGCCGGTGATGTAGCGCAGGCGGTCCCGCTCTGGGAGAGCCTGTTCAGGAACGGGGGAAGCGCCGCCGCCGGAATCGAGCTTGCGAAGTACTATGAACACCGGCTCGGTGATCCGGTCTCGGCAATCGAGGTCTGTCGCGAGATTCAGAAGCGCACGAACGAGGGGCAGTTTCGGGACGCACTGCTTCATCGCATGGACAGGCTGTCGCGGCGAATCAGCGAATCCGAAATCGACAGGTAGCGTTTTTTCCACTGACCGGGCCGGGTGGATACGGTTTCTTCCGAGCTAAGGCACGCGTCCGCGTGTGCCTGCCCGGCTTTCAGCAGCGATACGCCATCGTCTGAATATATGCCCATGGCGATTGCCTGTTCGACGCGAACCCCGAGGCGCGCGAGTACCATGGCATCTCCGGAAGGTTCGGTGTCGTCGGTTGTCGTGAGAACCATTCCCGTTTCCGAAAAACCGCGACGCCGTTCCCGTGTCCGTCCCCAGACAGGTACACCCGAGGTCTGCCATCCGAATGCGTGCATAACATGTGGAGTCCAGTAGAGCGCGCGACACGCGGCATACGCAGTTGCCGACAGAAATGCGGCGCGCTCGATTCGGGTGTGCGGGTCGTCGCCGTCGTCGTGCGACCTTGCGAAGAAGTCCTGGTGGTCCACGAGGTACACCGGCACCGAAGAATCGTCGCGATGACTTGCGGTCAGTATGGCCACGAAGTGTTCCCTGGTCCCGAGTTCAACGGGAACCGGTTCCGGATGCCGATACAGTGGAGTTCTGTTAATCCCCGGTCCGCATGGGGCGAGGATGCGGGCATCCATGCCTGCTGCCCGGAGCGTCCGTGCAAGAGCCGAAACCATGCTGCCGGGTTCGGGTTCGTGTGTCACGAGCAATACTCTCATGGGCAGATCTGATGCTGTTCGTTTCATGTACTCTCGACTCCCTGCGTTGTTCAGACGTTCTGGTAGTAGGTAATGCGAAACTCGTCCGTTGTAGTGTACTGGAGCGACCTGTACATGCGAAGAGCGGGCTCGTTGTGTTTTTTCACGAAGAGGCAGGTCCGGCGTTCGTCTGCGTCGGTGTCCGCGAGCAGCGCGCGCATGACGTTGCGCCCGATTCCCTGCGACCTGTAGCTTTCGCGCGTAAATACTCCGCCGATCTGATCCCAGCCGTACCCGCGGGCGTTCGTCTGCGCCTTTGCGAGTATGCCCGTCCTGGTTTCCGCAACGTATACCAGCTGGTTTCGGAGCGAGGCCTTCAGCTGTTTCATGCAGCTCGCCGCGTCGAAGGTGTCCGGATCCAGGAGCACTTCCTCTAATTCGTACAGCCTCTGCACCGGAAATACGGACTCGGCATCGCCGAGCGTCGCAACGCGGTACCGGACTGAACTTCCCGGCGTCGGAGCGGCTGGTATCGCTGGAACCTGCCGCTCCATGAGAAAATACGACACGTGAGCTACCGGTGGTCGGATAAAGACCGCTTCCATGGTAAGCACATCGCGTCGGGTGCCCATCACACAGAAGAGCTTGTTGCGCACGCCAGCCAGAATCAGACGCAGTCCCCGAAGATCCGGGACTTTGCCGTCCGAGAGGATCGGGTACACGAAGCCATGTGCGGTAACAAATACGCAGGCTTCGATCCCGGATGGACCATCGTACACAATAAAACGCCCGGAACCAGCCGAGCGACCGCCATCCTTTTTCAGGCGTTCGGTGACGGTCACGCACCGTGATTCGCGCTGGACCAGAAATGCGTGCAGTTCCTTCGTCTGGGAGCGACGAACCGGGCGCCATCGGTTTCGTGCCGGAAACAGGATCACTGCGCTCTCTCCGGCGTCTGATTACGAAGGGTAGACAGTGGAACACGCGCTCGAGGCACGAAATCGCCGAATAACGCCGAAAAACCCGCGGCATGACTCACGGATGTCAGCCCGAAGACGGCTACTGCGTCCTGAACCCAGGGCGTTTCAACCAGGTACAGCGGCGACAGCGAGGACACTACAAGTATCCGGTCCGCGAAGGGTTCAAGTTCCTGCAGAATTTCCGCGCTATGCCGGTTCGAGAGGCCGAAGATAATCGTGTC
>SKKC01000015.1 GCA_007121695.1 Spirochaetales bacterium
AGAACATTTTCAGCATGGGAAACAGACTGAAGGTAATGAGCACCTGTCCGTACTCAACGGCGACCGGAAGAACAGCCTCCGACGCTCCAAACGCTCGCATGACCGGTTCAATAAGCACGCGTCCGGTAACGGTAAAGGCAAGTCCGAATCCTATGACCCCCAACAGACCGACCATAATCGCTCGTTCGGCCTGATCCTTCCTTCCGGCGCCGAGCGCACGGCTGACAAAACTGGATGTTCCGATACCAAAACTCACCCCCACTGCAGCTACAAGGGCGAAAATGGGGAACGCAACTTATGAAAAATACTTTCAAAAGTAGGTATTCGGGTGTACGATTGTCTCATACCAACCAATAAGGGGTTTCAGTATGTTGAATGAATTTTTTCCGGATATTCCGAAAATTCCGTTTGAGGGCAAGGGTTCGGATAACCCGTTTGCCTACAAATTTTACGATGCCAACAAGAAGGTCGGCGACAAGACCATGAAAGAGCATCTACGCTTTTCCATGGCGTACTGGCACACGCTGACCGGTACGGGGGCGGATCCGTTCGGGGTTGGCGTGAACGAGCGGCCCTGGCTCTCGATCTCGGATCCAATGGAGCAGGCCAAAGCACGGATGCGAGCCACGTTCGAAATTCTTGCAAAACTGGACCTTCCCTTCTTCTGTTTCCACGACCGTGATATAGCGCCCGAGGGACAGACTCTGCGGGAAACGAACAGACAGCTCGACGAGATCGTCAATACGCTCAAGGAGTACAAGAGCGAAGCAAATGCAGAGCTGCTCTGGGGGACAGCGTGTCTGTTCACGAACCCGCGCTTCGTCCATGGTGCAGCCACATCTCCGAACGCAGAGGTCTTCGCGTACGCGGCCGCTCAGGTAAAGAAAGCCATGGAGGTAACTCACGAACTCGGTGGAACGAATTACGTGTTCTGGGGCGGGCGCGAAGGCTACGATACGCTTCTGAATACGGACATGAAGCTGGAACTCGATAACATGGCACGGTTCCTCCACATGGCCGCAGACTACGCGAAAAAGATCGGGTTTACGGGTCAGCTGCTTATTGAACCGAAACCGAAGGAACCATCTACCCATCAGTACGATTTTGATGTTGCAAATGTAATTGCGTTTTTGCGGGGCTACAACCTCGAAGACACGTTCAAAATCAACATAGAACAGAATCATGCAATCCTGGCCGGCCACACCTTCCAGCACGAAATTCGGCTTGCGCGCATCAACGGATTGCTCGGAAGCCTCGACGCGAATCAGGGCGACTACCTGCTCGGCTGGGATACCGACCAGATGATCACAAACATCTATGAAGCAGTCATGGTCATGTATGAAGTGCTGAAAAACGGAGGGATCGCGCCAGGCGGTCTGAACTTTGACGCGAAACTCCGCAGGGCGAGCTTCAAGCCCGACGATATTTTTCTGGGTCACATTGCATCCATGGACACATTCGCCCGTGGCCTGGAAGTCGCCCACGCGATGATCGAAAACGGCACGATCGACACATTTGTCAGCGATCGGTACGCGAGTTACACCTCGGGAGTTGGTGCTGATATCGTATCCGGTGCAGCAGACTTTCACTCCCTCGAGTCATACATTATTGACAAACCGGAAATCTCGAACGAATCCGGACGTCGCGAATGGCTCGAGTCAGTTGTGAACCAGTTCCTTTGATATGAGGGAATGGGACTCGTTCCCGGGTACACGACTCCGGGTTCTGCGCAGTTTCCTGCGCGGAACCTCGCTGACACGGCAGGAAGTTGCGCGGCAGATCAGACAGAGCCTGCCAGCTGCTGCGGCGCATATCGACGCGCTTGTAGCGGCGGGGCTGCTGCGCCTGGCTGGCCAGCGGCCGTCAAGCGGCGGACGACCGGCAGATGAATACGAGATCGATCCTCCGTCCCTCTCCTCAATTGGGGTTGAGCTGCATCCGGACCACATTCTGGGGCTATGCTGCAGCATCAATGGAGAGGTATGGGACTCGGTGCGCCACGATATCGACATTGCGAACGTACAATCCGGCGACTATCTTGAATCGGCAATCGTCGAAATGGTGAATGGTCTGTACCGGACATGGAACGACACACATTCGATACAGGGTGCAGGAATAGCCGTTCCGGGAATCGTCAACTGCGACAGCAAGCTGCTTGTGAACGCGCCGAACCTGTTCCTGAAGAACTACTCGTTTCAGGGACTTTCGCGAAAGCTTCCCGTGCCTGTGTTCGTGGATAACGAAGCAAACGCTGCGGCCGTCGGCGAATACTGGTCATCCTCCGTCCCCCCGGCTGCTTCCATGGTTCTGATATCTATTCGCGAAGGTGTCGGCGCGGGCATTATGCTCGGCGGGCAGCTTGTACGGGGGCCGGGCTGGAGAGCTGGCGAGTTCGGACACATGGCGATCAGGGCCGGTACACGGCCATGCAACTGTGGTCGTACGGGGTGCTGGGAACAGTACGTCTCCGACCGCGCGCTCGCCGGCGAGCTGGGGATACGCGACACGGGCATGCTGAACGAACTACTCGCGCAGCCGGGTCCTGATGTTACCCGGGTCTGGCATGCCTACATCGAAAGTCTCGCTATCGGAATCGAAAACATTGCCGCGTGCATTAACCCGGAGCTTGTTGTGGTTTCCGGAAGTGTTGCCAGGCTTGAAGATCGGCTCATTGAACCGCTACAGGAAGTCCTTGCCGAGGTATCGTTCCTGACACAGGGTATTCGGGTCTCGGTTTCCCGGCATCCCGACAACGCATCTGCGCTCGGAGCAGGGTTTCTCGCGTTCTCGGGCCTGGTACCGGGTCTGGGTCTGCACACAGAAAAGAAGGGAGAATCACATGTCGAATAAGAACATAGCGCTCGGCATCGAGCTTTCAACGCAGTCGGCAAAGTGGATCGCACTCGACATACACACGGCACGTGTCGTCGGCTCGGCGTCCATCGTGTACGACGAGGCATTTCCGGAGTACGGGACCGAAGGCGGTGTGCTGAAACACGCCGATCCGCAGCGGCGTGAGAGCCCGACCGCACTCTTCCTCGACGCGATCGACGCGGTGTTTTCGTCAATGGACGGGAACGACATTCCGCTCGGCCGCGTGGTGTCAGTCAAGTGCGACGCGCAGCAGCACGCGACCGTGTACGCGGGAAAGACGCTGCCCCAGCGACTCGCATCGCTTGACCCCGGAAGAGGTCTTTCGGAACTGCTTTCGCCGTGTCTGACACGGACACTCAGCCCGATCTGGGAGGACCGGACAACGCGCGTCGAAGCCGAAGCCCTGACCGCCTTGCTCGAAGCCGAAGGCGGAATACAGGCGATCACCGGAAACCGGGCAGAGCTCCGGTTCCCGGCCGCACAGATTCTCAAGTGGGCGAAAGAGGCTCCCGAACAGTACGAAAAAACGGAGCACATACTGCTTCTGAGCGCCTTCGTGACCTCGGTACTCTCCGGCACCGTAGCGCCCGTGGATACGGGTGACGGCTGGGGCACGAACCTGAACTCGATACGTATCGACAGCCCGGGGTTCTCCGACCAGGCGCTGCGCGCAGTTTCCGAGCACCTTGCATCGAAAGTCGGAGAGAGCGGGCTGCCCGCTCCGTCATCGGTGCCACTCGCAGAGCAGTATCAGGAGCGACTGACAGGTCAGGTCGGGCGCATGGTCGAGTACGATGCTCCTGTTGGTACGATCAGTTCCTATTTCGTCGAGAAGTACGGTCTTTCGCCGGACACGGTCGTTCTTGCCGGCACCGGCGACAATCCGGCGACGCTGCTCGGATGCGGAGACGGCGCACTGGTGAGTCTCGGGTCGAGCTACACGGTGTGTGGTCCCATGACCGACGTGAAACCGGAAAACGGCGCCTCCTATAACATTTTCGGCTACCGTCCGGGCTACGCAATGGCGCTCGCGGTCATTACCAACGGCGGAAAACTGCACCGGCAGTTCTGCGAGCTGTACGCGCGGGGTGACTGGAAGCGGTACGCCGAGCTCGCGGGGCCCATCAATCTGGATCCTGCTCAGGAACCGCTGATGCTTCCCTACCTGTCCGACGAGAGCCTGCCGGTGGCACCCGCAGGGATAGTCCGCGATGGCTTCGAAGAAAACGACCCGACGGCAAACGTCCGGGCGCTGCACGTGTCGCAGGTCGCGTCGCTTCGACTTCACTCACGGCATCTGTCCGGTGTGTCGCGACTCTGCGTGGTGGGGGGAGGATCGGCGAATCCTGTGCTTCGCCAATCGCTGGCAGACGCATTCGGGGTACCGACCTACACGATCACGAACGCGGACTTCGCTGCTCCCTACGGCGCGGCCATGAGCGCCGCGCGATACGCGCTCGGAATCTCGTACGAGCAGGCCTCAGAACGCTTCGTGAAGGCCGCCCCGGACAGCGAGTGCACTCCGGACCCCGAGCGGGTTGCGGCGTACGAGAGCATCGTGTCCCGGTACGCCGCGATCGAAGCCCGACACCTCGGCTCTTAGCCCGCACACGCGGGCTATGTCCGCTTGGTCCGCACACGCGGTCTATGTCAGCTGCGTAGAATCAAGCGCCGCCTGTACGAGATCGTCCGGTATGTCGTCGAACGAGGCATAGTTCATGGAGTACAGGCGCGCGTACAGCCCGCGCTTCGCCATTAACTCGTCGTGAGAACCGGTCTCGACGATTCTGCCATCCTGCAGAACCACGATACGGTCGGCGCCGCGTATGGTGCTGAGTCTGTGTGCGATTACCATGCCGGTTCGGTTTTCGAGAAGCACCGAGAGGGCTTTCTGAATAATGCGCTCGGTGTAACTGTCGATGTTCGCGGTCGCCTCGTCGAGCACCAGGATGGGCGCGTCGGCCACGAGCGCACGCGCGAAGCTGATCAACTGTCGCTGCCCCACCGACAGGTTTCCCCCGCCCTGCTCTACCTTTGTATAGTAGCCGCCCGGCAGCCGGGAGATAAACTCGTGCGCTCCCACCGCCTCGGTCGCCTGACGGATCTGCTCGAACGACGCATCCTTTTTGTGATAGCGCAGATTCTCGAGTATGGTGCCGGTAAACAGAAATGGATCCTGCAGCACCATGGCAATGTTTCGCCCGAGCGTCGCCTGCGTCAGATCGCGTACATCGTACCCGCCGACCTTCACCGCCCCGTCCCACACGTCGTAGAACCGGTGTGCAAGCGCGGTCAGGCTCGTTTTCCCGCTGCCGGTCGGACCGACAAGGGCGACGGTTTCCCCGGCGTTCACGCGGAAGGAAATATCATTCAGAATGGGCCGCCCGGGTTCGTACCCGAATGTCATGTTCTCGAACTCGATTGACCCCTCTATCGTGCCGAGGTCCACAGCTCCGTCCCTGTCGGCAACGTCTATCGGTACATCCATGACCTCGAAAATCCGCTGTCCTGCCGCCATCGCGCGCTGCATAATGCTGTACTGCATGGTTACCGAGCGTATCGGGGCGAAGAAGCGCTGTATGTAGAACAGAAACGCGACCATGACGCCGAGTTCGAGGGTACCCGAGAGAACCTCCGTCCCCCCGAAGAAGACGACGATTGCCATTGCCATGCCCGTCAGCGTTTCCACGATGGGCACCATTACCTGCGAGAACTTCGACGCGGTCAGGTGTGCGTACAGATTGTCGCGCGCCTTGTCGCGAAACAGCATAAAGTTCACGTCTTCACGAGCCATTTCCTGAATGGTCCGCACGCCGTTAATGCCCTCAGCCAGAGCACCGTTTACCGAGGACTGCGTTTCGCGCGCCCGGATAAAGGCCTTTCTCGCGTGGGGCAGCCACAGAATGCGCACGAGGAAGAGCAACGGCACAATTCCAATCGTCATGAGCCCCAGGCGCAGGTTCATGCTCAGGAGCACGAAAATGATCCCGAACAGCAGGACCAGGTCGCCGATCACGAAAATGGAGGACTCAAGGAAGTTCTGCAGCGCGTTCACGTCTCCCTGAAGCCGCGACATCATTCTCCCGACCTCGGTCTTGTCCATGAACGACAGCGAGATCTTCTGCAAGTGGGAAAACATGGCCCGCCGCAGGTCAAAAAGCACGTGCTGCGCAACGTTGTTCGACAGCCACTCCTGCAGGAAGTTTGCCAGATAATTCAGGCTGATGAGGCCAAAGAACACCGCCCCGAGCGCGACCAGCGCCTGCGTGCCGGCGCCGGTATCCACCAGCGCCTCGTCGACCGTATACCGGATAATCAGCGGCACCGACAGCTGCGTAAGCGTAAAGGCGAGAACCGCCACTATGGACCACACGAGCTGTCGGCGATACGGCGCAACGAAGCCCATAAAGCGACGGATCACGTGGCCGTCGAAGACCTCGCCGAAAATCTTCTCGTCGCGGTTGGTCTGCGACCCGACCACCGCAAGCGGCGGATGGTCAGCCTCGTGTTCGCCGTAGAATTTATCCTGTTCAGGTTCGTAGAGCTTAGCCATGCAATCCTCCGTCCCTCGAAAACACCTTCGCATCGAGTTCTTCGTCCTCGTCCGGGTTGGTCTGAAGCGCGTAGAGCGCTGCGTAGCGACCTCCGTCCCTCAGCAGGGACTGGTGCGTTCCCCGCTCGATAACGCGCCCGTCGTCAATAAAGAGAATCTCGTCGGCGTGCATGAGCGAGCTCAGCCGGTGTGCAATGACAATGGTGGCATGCCTGTGCGCGATCGACGCGAGCCCCTGTCGAATGCGCTGCTCGGTTGCCGCGTCTATCGCCGCTGTCGAGTCGTCGAACACCATAATCGGCGACTGGAGTACGAGCATGCGTGCGATCGCCAGACGCTGCTTCTGCCCGCCCGACAGCGACACCCCGCGCTCGCCGACGAGCGTCCGGTACCCCTTGGGCAGCTGCTCAATGTAGCTGTGCAGCTGCGCGGTCTCTGACGCCCACTCTATCCGGTCACGGTCCACCCAGGGGTTCCCGTAGGCAAGATTATTCTCGAGTCTCGAAGTAAATATGAAACTGTCCTGCTGTATCACGCTCACCGCCCGGCGAAGCGATTCAAGCGTCACAT
>SKKC01000040.1 GCA_007121695.1 Spirochaetales bacterium
GAATCCCTCTCTCTCCGATTCGCCCCTTCAGTGCATGTCAGGCACTGTGCAATGGGCTGTCGCCCAACCCCGTCAGGCCCGGAAGGGAGCAGCGGTAAGTGACGTGTCCGTGTGCCGCAGACCGCTTGGCTCCTGAGGGGGTGCTTATTTGTCATGTCGTATGAAGTAACTGCTAACAGAAAGCGCCCCACGCACTTCGACGGTCTCCTGGGGCAGGAGTTTGTCGTTGCCACGCTCAAGAACAGTATCCGCACCGGTCGCATTGCGCACGCGTATCTGTTTTCCGGACCGCGGGGTGTCGGTAAAACCTCGGCTGCGCGAATTCTCGCGAGGTCGTTGAACTGCCCCGGCGGACCCGACCCGGACGGCTGCCCTGACTCCCCTGACGGTGACGCGGTATCGCGTGGCGTCGCTATGGACGTGATCGAGATCGATGGTGCAAGCAATACCAGCGTGAACGACGTTCGTCAGATCAAGGACGAGGTGCTGTTCGCACCGCAGAGCTCCCGCTACAAGATCTACATAATCGACGAGGTTCACATGCTCTCGAACAGCGCGTTCAACGCGCTGCTCAAGACCATCGAGGAGCCGCCGCCGTACATTATTTTCGTGTTTGCGACCACGGAAGTACACAAGGTACCTGCAACGATTCGAAGCAGGTGTCAGCAGTTCAATTTCCGCCTCGTCCCGCTCCCGGTCATTGCGTCCGCGCTTCACGATGCCGCCGGTGATCTTGGCCTGACCGCGGAGGACGACGCGGTTCTCTGGATAGCAAAAGAGGCCGCGGGAAGTCTCAGGGACGCGTACACACTGTTCGATCAGGTTGCCAGTTTCTCCGACGGCGAGATCCGCCTTGCCGACATTCAGCAGAAGCTCGGGCTCGTCGGATTCGACCAGCTGGACGCGATGGCGCAGGCAATGGCCGACGGATCTGCTGACGAGGTGCTCTCCCTCTGCGATGAGCTCCTGTCGGCAGGCGTTGCGATAGAGCAGTTCACCATCGACCTGGCTGATTATTTTCGCACCGCGCTGCTGGTAAAGCATGGCGTGAAAAAGACCGGTATTCTCGGGCGGCCGGCAGATCACGTTTCAGCTCCGGTTATCAATGCCTTTACGCCGACACAGCTGCAAAAGGCCGTGGACATGCTCTTCGAACTGTACAGAAACCTGCGCTACAGCCTGAATCCGCGCTTCGAACTCGAGCTGGTGCTGTCGCGTATGGCCGAACTCGCATTTTTTATCGCGCCCCGGGAACTGCTGGACGAGTTTGCCCGACTGCGTTCCGGAGCACCGGCACGGCACCCCCGGCTCGCTGCGGTGCGCGGTGAAGAGCATGCTCCATCGATCCCGGTAGATACAGACGCGACCGCTGCAGCAGATGCGGGCGAAGTCGAAACACCGACAGATCTTTCGCGGGCCGACTGGCAAAAGCTTGTGGATGCAGTGCGATCGCAGAAGCTTGCGCTGGGCACCATACTCGAAAAAATTCATCACTTCGAGCTGCCCGACGCGGAAACGCTGGTTCTTTCGTTCGAGAGCGCGTACCATGCGAAAGCCGTGAAAGAGGATACTCCGCTGTTGCAGGAGTGTCTGAAATTGGTGGTCGGTCGAGGAATGCGGATTCGAACGGTCGTCCTGGAGGCCGATTCCGAGGTTGAAGCAACCGACACGGGCGAAGAGACGCCGCCCGAGCAGGTCGATATGGTCAAGCGCGTGTTTCGTGGCGAAGTAATCGATTAGGCGCACAGGAGTAAGACGTATGAACATTAATCCAATGGATTTCCTGAAGAACTTCCAGAACATACAGAGCAAGCTCTCCGAAGCTCAGGAGCGAATGAAGGACGTGACCGCGGTCGGTACCTCCGGTGGCGATATGGTTCGGGTCACGATCAACGGGCAAATGGAAGTGCAGAAGGTGGAAATATCTCCCGAGGCAGTAGATCCGAGCGACATCGAAATGCTGCAGGATCTGGTGCTTGCCGCGTTCACCAACGCCATGGAGAAAGTGAAAGAGGAAATCAGGCAGCAGATGTCCTCTCTGACCGGCGGCATGGATCTGCCTCCCGGAATGTTCGGCGGCTGACCCGTGTCCGCCCTCGATGACCTTGTATCCCAGATAGCGAGGCTGCCCGGTCTTGGCCGGAAAAGCGCCGTGAGAATTGCACACTATCTGCTGAAAAGCGACAGGCGGGTTGCAGGTGCGCTTTCGGAGGTACTTGCTACGCTGCACGACCGCATACACCCGTGCAGCGAGTGCGGACGATATACCGAAGCCGATCCCTGCGCGGTCTGTACAGACAGCGCTCGCGATCGAAGCGTTCTCTGCGTAGTAGAACAGCCGCAGGACGTAGAGGTGCTCGAGCAGAGCGGCGAGTTTCACGGCCTGTATCACGTGCTCGGCGGCGTTTTGTCACCCATTGACGGCATCGGCCCCGGGGAACTGCGCATCGCGTCCCTGTACCGCAGAATCGAACAGCTTGGCATCCGGGAAGTCATACTTGCCACAAACCCGACTGTCGAGGGCGATACGACCGCGCTGTATCTTGTCAAACAACTGCAGGCTCGAGGAATAGACTGTTCCCGCCTCGCGCTCGGTCTCCCGGTCGGCGGCGATCTTGAGTATGCCGATCGGCTCACCGTCGCACGGAGCCTTCGCGGGCGTACGCACTACGATGCCTGATCGTCTGTTTGTCACGTGCCCGCTCTTCCATGAGTCCCTGCTCGCGTCAGAGCTGTGCCGGATATCGCAGGCCAGCGACATTTCCGAGGGCAAGAGCGGGGTGCACTGTACCGCGAGCGTTGAAGATATCTACAGGATCTGTCTGTGGTCGCGGCTTGCCGGACGCGTACTGCTGCACCTCGGGGAGGGCGATGTGGCAGACCGCGACGAGCTGTATGTCTGTGTTGCTGCGGTTCCCTGGGAGAATCACCTCGGGCCTGATTCGACCATAGCGCTCTCGTCGTCGGGGACACACCCGGCATTCCGCCACTCGAACATGCCCGTACTCGTCGCGAAAGACGCCATTGTCGATCGGATGCGCCGGATACACGGCCGTCGCCCTGACGTGGATGTACAGCAGCCTGACGCCCGTATTTCGATACACCTCGAGACGCGGTCCGTCTCGATTGCGCTTGACCTGTCGGGCGAAAGCCTTCACAGGCGCGGATACCGCAGCGACAGCGTAGAAGCGCCACTTCGGGAGAACACCGCCGCGGCGGTGCTGGTACGCGCCGGGTGGGCAGGCGCCATGGCGGCGCTTCATGACGGCCGGTCGGGAGCTTTGCCGGCCGTGTGTGTTGACCCCTTGTGCGGGTCGGGGACGCTGGCCATCGAGGCAGCGCTTATGGCGACCGATCGTGCTCCCGGACTCGACCGGCAACGCTACGGCTTCATGTCGTGGCCCGGATACGATCCTGGAACCTGGGAGCGGGTGCTGGAGAACGCTCGCATGCGGGCACGGGCCGGCCGCGAACGCTGGATCGCATCCGGGGGGCGCATCTGGGCGTCCGACAGCGATCCGGGTGCACTGGCCGTTGCACGGCGAAACGCCTGGCGTGTCGGCAGCCGGACCTTCGATGCCGACGGCGCGGATCCGGATCCGGCGCAGGCACATGCACACGGAGAGGCTCGTCTCCGGATCTCCGATCTGATAGTCTTCGAGCAGACCCCGTTCCAGACGCTGTCCCGCAGCGCGGTTCTCGGTCCTCTCAAGAAGCAGCTGAAAGAGGTCGCTGATGCTCCGCTCTACCTGGTAACGAACCCTCCCTACGGCGTGAGGCTTGTTCCGGGCGAGGGCGACACGGTGCAGCTGTACGCGGACCTCGGCGAATGGATGAGCCGGTCCTTCACCGGATTTCGTTCGACCATTCTCGCGCTCGACCGCGACCAGGCCAGGGCACTCGGTCTCCGCGCAGATAATCTCTATGCACTCTATAACGGGGGGCTGAAGATAGTCGCGGCGACGGTGTCGCTGACTCCCTCCAATCGCTATCGTAACGCGGACTCCCGGTCCTCGCAGACGGGAGCGGCACGGGACGGAGATCCCTCCACAGGCGTACCCATGCTGCTCGCTCGCCTGAGGAAAAACCGGAAACGGTTGAAGAACTACCTGCGCGAAAACGGGATTTCCTGTTTCCGTCTGTACGATGCAGACATTCCGCAGCATGCCGCAGCGGTGGATGTCTATACCGACGTGGACGGGCGCGTACACGCCGTGGTGCAGGAGTACGCACCGCCGAAGACGGTCGACGAGGCTGCCGCAGAAACACGATTCGAGGAACTGTGCGTGGCGGTTACCGAGGTGCTCGAAATACCGAGGGGACAGCTGTTTACCCGTACCCGCCGCAGGCAGCGGGGAAGCGCACAGTACGAGCCGCTTCGGAACGGCGGATCCGAAGTCGTCGTAATTGTCGAAGACGAGCTGTTCTTCGAAGTCAATCTGACTGACTACCTCGATACCGGACTGTTTATGGACAAGCGCATCGCTCGGCAGCGCATTGGCGACAGGGCCCGCGGCAGGCGTTTTCTGAACCTCTTTGCCTACACCTGCTCGGTGTCGGTCTATGCGGCAGCGGGTGGGGCAGCCGGGACGGTTTCGGTTGACAGATCCAACACCTACCTCGACTGGGGAGCGCGCAATTTCGGATTGAACGGAATCGAAGGCGGCGAGCACCGCTTCGAGCGCATGGATGCCCGCACCTACCTTGCGTCAGACTGTGGCTTTTTTGACCTCATGTATATTGATCCGCCGAGTTTCTCGAATCGCAGCGGTGACCCCGACGTGTTCGACGTACAGCGCGATCACGTGTCCCTGCTCGAGCAGGCAATGTCGCATCTGGGTCCCGGGGGCGAGGTCTACTTTGCGACGAATCTGCGCGGCTTTCGTCTCTCACAGACCGTGCAGCGCTTCGCGTCCGTGAACGATCTGTCGTCCGAAACACTGCCGCCGGATTTTACCCGCAGCCATCGGACCCACCACCTGTTCCGGCTGACGCATCTGAGCTAACGGTGATTACTGTCCGCCACCCTGGTGTTTTTTGCCCGATTCAGACCAATCAACCCGCGTATTCCCCGGGTATTATAGGTGAGCAGAGCGCAGGATGATGGCTCTCCTCCCACCTCCGCGCACTGCTCAATACTCTGCGAGGTGATCTGATTCAGTCTCAGCTCACCTCCCCCGGTAAGGAGCGCCTATGCCTCGTCCCCCCTTCTGTCCCAATCCACACTGTACCCATCACTACCACGAGAATGATCCGGGCACCAGGTGGTTCGTTATGGATGGCCGATTCGTCAGCTCTCGCGAGGGGGTCACGCAGCGCTACCGCTGCAAGGTCTGCGGTAAACGCTTCAGCTCTGCCACCTTCTCGACCGACTACTACGCCAAGCGCCGTATCAGCTTCCCCCGCCTGCGCCGTATGCTTGTTTCAGGCGCAAGCATCCGTGCCGCTTCCCGGCAGCTGTTCTGCTCGCCCTCAGCGGTGACCCGACGGCTGATCATCCTCGCCCGACAGAGCCTCGCCTGCCACAGCGCGCTTGGTGAACATCACACAGCAGCGGAAGCGCTTGTTGCAGACGGGTTTCAAAGCTTCTGGGTGAGCCAGTACCACCCGAATAACTTCAATCTGCTGTGCGGGAGTGAGTCGCAGTATGTCTATGCAATGACGAGTGTTAGCCTCAAGCGTCCCGCATTCAAGCAGTCAACGCAACACGAGAGGCATATTCGAGCGGCGAGAGGAAGCCGAAACGCTTTCGAGGCCGTGTGTTCAACCTGTACTCGACCATAGCGATTTGCTCGTCGGGGATCAACGCGTAGTCGGTCTTTTTGGGCCAGAATCGTCGAGTCAATCCGACCGCGTGCTCGACGCTGCCTTTCTGCCATGAGCTGTAGGGATCACAGAAATAGGTATCGATGCTGAGTGCCTCCCGCATGGTAGTGTGATGGCGATTCTCCTGGCCATTGTCGAAGGTAATGGATCGTCGCATGTCTGAGGGAAAGTCCTTCAGCCGGTTGATAACCGCTGTGGCCATGTCGTTCGGCGCACATCGGGGAAGCTTTGCGAGGATCGTGAGACCGAGTGTTCGCTCCTGGAGCACCATCAACGCATTGGCACTTTGGCGGCTCACAGCGGTATCACCCTCCCAGTGACCGTATTCGCTGCGGTCGGCTATGTGTGTTGGACGTTGGTCGATACCGGTTCGCTCAGGGATCAACACCCGCTTTTTGCGTGGATCTTTCCGTTTTCGCCGCTGTTTTCTCCCACATTGGAGATATTGCGTAAGATCACGCCGGGTCTTGAAGATGAACTGGTAGATCGTCTCGTAGCTCACGCGTCTTCCCGGATGATCGATCGGCAGACGACCGGCAATCTGTTCGGGACTCCATCCGAGCTTCAGATGTCGTTCGACGTACTCCCGAACAGCCATGTCGCTGATCCGTGGCCGCGTACGACTCAGTTTTCGTCGTCTCAGCGATCGGGAGTTCGCCCAGTACGCCTGATATCGACCATCCTCGGTGCTGTTTGCCCGTATCTCTCGCGATACGACTGATACGTTGCGCCCAAGCCCTGTGGCGATATCTCGCAGTGACCGACCGGTTCGTCGACCAATCATGATCTCTTCACGTTCTTCGTGGCTCAAAACTCTATACGATCGGGCTGATTCGGCGGTAGACTGCATGTGGGCGGCTCCTTTGCGTGCGTTTGGTGGTTCGAACACACGATACCCGAAGGCGGCCGCCTTTTCTATGTCTTCGTTCTCACCCCGGGGGTACCCCCGGGGTGAGAAGTGCCTGCTCCCTTACGCCAAAGTGTTGCTTCTCGGACTTGAAGACGGGCCGTGCTGGAACGCTGTAGCGGTTTGTCTGCCAGGTGATCATCCCTTCTGCAGAGACCACTACGTCTTCGGTGTGGCGAACATCCGGTGCGGCTTGCGCAACCCATGGC
>SKKC01000334.1 GCA_007121695.1 Spirochaetales bacterium
CTTGCCATTACTGGTGATTTGCGTATTAGAGGGGTGACACGGGAAGTAACTTTCGCCATGGACTTGAACGTGCACACGTACGATCAGATACAGGGACTCGCGTATACCGAGATTTCCCGGGCCGATTTTGGAATTGTCGTTCCCTATGTTGGAGGAAACTCGATCGTTTCACAGGTTAATGACACAGTTGAGCTTCGAATGGAGTTCGTAGCGCTTCGACGCGATTAAGTCGTGGCAGCTGTCAATCCCAACGGAACACCAGCGCAGATGCCGCAATAAAAACCAGCGAGAATACCGCGAGCGCAATCAGGTTGGTAAAGATTCCTGAAAGACCTGCCCCTTCGATCATGATGGCACGGGCCCCTTCGACGAAATGAGTCAAGGGAAGAAACCGTGAGGCCGTCTGCAGGGCCTGTGGTGCGCCTTCAAGCGAGAAAAACACACCGGACCCGATAATCATCGGAAAGCTCACCAGGTTCATTACTCCCCCTGCCAGCTCTTCGCTTCGCAGGCGAGATGCAAACAGGAGTCCAATGGAAATCATGCATACGATCGCCAGAAGCGTCAGTATGGCAAGCAGCAGGTACGAACCTTCCATGCTGAAGTTCAGCAATGCGTTTGTTCCAGCATACACAACCGTGGACGTAACAAAAACTATACTGAGTCTGCTGGCTGCCTGTGCCGAGACAAACGAAAACGCAGACACCGGAGTGGCTTTGAGTCGTTTCAGAACACCGTTTTTCCTGTAGCGAACAAGGACGAACCCGACGCCGAACAGACAACTGAACAACATGTTCATGCCAATGACACCAGGAATAACCCAGTCGACGTATCGGATGGGTTGTCCGCTAATCTGTCGTTCGTGGAAGACCGCAGGTCCGTCGTCTCGCGTCTGGGAGTCCTCGAATATTCGACGTAGCAATGGCGCGGTGTCACTTTCTGAATTCAGATAGAATTCGGTACTGTCAAAGTGGATAACCATGTCGAGCTCGTGCCTGCGCACACGTTCGACAACGGACTCGACGGTTGCGTTGTCGTGTATCGGATACCGGATAAACTCTATCTGTTCAATCGACAGGAAATCGAAGTCGCCTGGAGGTTCGCCGATAAGCCCGACCGTGAATACTGTCGTTCCCGCATCCGAGAGAGCCAGCGCGAAACCGAACACGAGGATCATCGGGAAGAACATATTCCAGAAAAACGTGCCTCTATCCCGTACAAACTCCAGTGTTCTCGCTCGAAACAATGCGATAAAGCTGTTCATTTTTCTATACCTGTGTCTTTCACGCCCGGAGCGTGTTCCCCGTCAGTTTAATAAAGAGATCCTCAAGAGTTGGTTTGTGTACGGACAAGCCGTCGAGGCTCAAGCCAACGGTCAGAAGATTCCGCACGGTTTCGTCGAGTCGGGTTGACGTCAATTCAAGCGCACCGTGTCGGATTGCCGCACCCTCGGGAAGGGGAAAGTCTATGCTCTGGGGGTCGTGTAAGGGAATCCGGACAAGAACTCCGTCGAAATGGCGGTCCAGAAGAGCCTGTGGAGCGTCAATTTCAAGGATGCGGCCGTGGTCCATAATGGCAATCTGGTCGCACAACAAATGAGCTTCATCCATGTAATGGGTCGTCAGAACAATGGTTGCCCCTTCAGACTGGATTCGACGTATGAGATCCCAGAAGTTGCGCCGGGCCTGTGGATCCAGACCCGTTGTCGGTTCATCGAGAAACACTATATCCGGCTGTGGAACAATCGCAATCGCAAGCAGGAGACGCTGCCGCTGTCCTCCAGACAGCTTCTTGTTGTCCCTGGTCAGAATATCTGACAGCGAACAGATCTCAACAATTTCATCGAACGGTCGTGGGTCAGGGTAGAAAGCCTGAAACAGCCGTATCGTTTCAGCGACGGTCAGATAGTCTGGAAGAGATGTGTTCTGAAACTGTATTCCCGCGCGTTTCTTGAACTCATCGTCGATCGGTCGGCCACGGTAGAGAATGGAACCGCTGTCGGGAGCGAGGATGCCTTCCATGATCTCTATGGTTGTTGTTTTTCCTGCTCCGTTGGGACCAAGCAGTCCGAAACAGATACCTTCGCTCAGGGAAAAACTGACGCCGTCAACGGCACGCACCTGCCGGAATTGCTTCACAAGATTGTTTACGACCAGGATGTCCTGCATGCCAACAACATACACAGACTACATCTGACAGGACCATAGACAGAACATGAATTTACCTCGGTTTTTCGTGAACTGCGAATCTGGACAAGGGTTCCTGCATGTTGCTATTCTTCGGCGCGTGAACACACGAATTATAGCAAGCGTTGTTGCGGCGTTAATTACGGGCACTGCGATCGCCCTGCAGTCCTCGGCAAGCGGACGAGCAGGTCTCATGATTGGTCCCATCCGAACCGGGCTGCTCATTAACGTTATGGGTGGATCGACTGCGATACTGATTATTTTTGTCCTGTGGCTGAGCGGAAACTGGCCGGCCCATTCAGCATTCATACAACCTGACGGCTCTCTATTGTCAAACGTATACGTACTGACCCTGTTAGGCGGCTGGTTCGGAGTAACCATCGTGAGTGGGGTGGCATTCTCGGTGCAGGGAGTCGGCGTTACGGCCGGCCTGTCCGCGATTATCCTGGCACAGTTACTCGCCGGTTCAATACTCGACGCGATCGGGGGAGCCGGTATTACCGCAGCGTTCGACCTTCGCCGCCTCTCAGGCATACTCGCTATGCCGTTCGGAGTATGGTTACTTCTACCCCGAGCATCGTAGATTCGAGTCGAAGACCTGGTATTCGTACGCGAGCAAAAAAAAACGGTCGACCTTCCGGTCGACCGAATACGTTGCGGCAGAGAGGACTTGAACCTCCACGGCATTGCTGCCACCAGCCCCTCAAGCTGGCGTGTCTACCAATTCCACCACTGCCGCGTGGATTGATAACGGGCGTTAAAATAGAACAAAACGCCGCGTGCTGTCAAGAACAGCCACAAAAAACCGGCTGCAAAAAACAGCCGGTTCTCTCAAAATCTATACACATTTTGTGAGTGATCAGAATCGATCGGAATACTCCTGTTCTATCAGGACTGCCGCGAGTTCGTTCAGCTCTTCGGCCAGTTCAGGATCGTGAGGAATCGCTTCGGCTATCTCGTTAAAGCGTTCCACAGCAAGCTCCTGGTCCACCACGACTCCCTCCATGTGGGAAGCTGCTGACATTTCGACATCCTGGATGTCCGCGATCGCCTGCTCGTACTGCTGCTCTTCTGACTCGCTGACGTCCTGGGGAAGTGCCTGTTGTGTCATCATCGCCTGATGCAGTTCCTGAAAGCGCATCATGTCGAGATCGGACGCATCGAGGACCTGCTGTATCTCGAGCTGCGCTTCCTGCTGTATCAGCTGCACTTCGATGAGTGCTCGTGTAAAGCGTTCAAGCTCGCCTTCTTCGAGACTGACCTCGACAGGTGCAGGTTCCGGAGCCATTCCGGGCTGTTCGGGGGCAAACTGCCCGAAAACAAAGCCGGATGTCACCAGAATCAATCCCAGCGCAATTACCATCGTTCTTCGTGTTACGTTCATTCGGTTGCTCTCCTTTGTTCAGTATCGTTTCTGAACGTTGAATGATTCTGGCTTGAACGTAGACGTCGGGTATCCAGTTTCAGACAAGAGAGTGTCAAGATTGTGTGAAGTCGTTCCCGAGTCGGCGAGGATCAGAAATTCCGAAGACCGACTCATGAACGCCAGCGGAGAGACATGACGGCCGCTCGTGTTCCATCGTCGATCCGCGTAATTGCGTGATCAGAACGGGTCTGATCTTCGCTGACGGTACAGGATACGTCAAGAACATCGTTCAACACGCATTCCTTGAGAAAATTAACCGACAGTTGATGCAGATGACGTGATTCGTGCCAGGACGGGCCAAGACTATCGAGCATCCATGAAACGTATCTGGTATTGTTCACGTGGCTCTGCGCATCTATATCGGAGTAGCGCGCTGTCGTTTCATAGGATACCCCTGCGCCGTCGTCCGTATCGGGAGGGGTGATTTTTTCGGGTGGATCCTGAAACTGACTCGGGAGCGATGTAACTACCAGATCCTGCAATACGGTCTCGGGTCTCACCGGACGTCTTGACTCGCTGTCGACGACGAGCCAGGCGGTCACCGCTTTCATGAGTTCGCGTTCCTCGTCGTCGTATAACCGAAAATCACGGAGTGCAAAGAGTCTGTTCGTTCCGGAGGTCCAGCTTTCAAGGCGAACAGTATCGCCCCAGCGTGGATAGCCGGTAACCTGCATGGTAATGCGGGACAGCGCCCAGAACTGATTTCGCGAACCAAGGTCGGAGTATCCGAACTGAAGCGCTTTCGCGTGCTTCCATGCAACGTCCTGCATCATCTGAAGAAGCGCATGCGGGGATGCGTGACCGCTCGAGTCGGCCCAGAAAGAGCCAACTTCGAAGGTCTCGTACCACGTTGACGGGCCTGTGACTGGAGAACTCAACGAAGGCTCTCCGACAGCTTCTCCAGTTCGCCGATTCTCTGTTCGAACACGGTCATTGCACGACGAATCGGTTCCGGACTCGACATATCAACACCAGCCACCTGCAGGGATTCTATTGGAAACCGCGAACCTCCCGATTTCAGAAAGTTGAAGTACTCGCTGCGCTCACCGGCACTCCCTTCGAGAACCCGTTGACTGAGCGAGATCGCTGCGCTGATTCCTGTTGCATACTTGTAGACGTAGAATGCCCGGTAGAAATGCGGTATTCGAAGTCCCTCAAGATCGCTTTCCGGATCGATCGTGACGTCCGGCCCGAAATACTTCTCGAGAAGGCCCCGGTAGGTAGCTCGAAGGCTGTCGACCGTCAATGGTTGACCGGACTCGTTCATGGTGTGCGTCAGATGCTCGAATTCAGCAAACATGGTCTGACGGAAGAGCGTCGCGAGGATATCGTCTATGTGTTTGTTAATGAGGTAGGCGCGCATACGGTCCTCGGTCGCGTGATCGAGCAGATACTTGAGCAGGAGCTGTTCGTTGAAGGTTGAGGCGACTTCGGCTTCGAAGATTGTGTAATCGTAGTGCGGGAACGGATTGCTCTGCGAGGAATACCACGAGTGCATGCTATGACCGCCCTCGTGAGCGAGTGTAAAGACGTCCCTCAGAACATCTTCCTTGTAGTTCATAAGAATGTAGGGATCTCCCACGAAGCTGCCCGCACTGAACGCGCCGCTGCGTTTTCCCTTGTTTTCGTACTTGTCAACCCAACCGCCAAGCAGACCGTCCCGCAGGGTGTCGACATATTCGTCGCCGAGTGGCTTGAGCGCGTCGGAAATAACGTCCACCGCTTCGGTGTAGGTATGATTCGCCGAGACATCCGAGATGAGCGGAACATAGTTGTCGAACATCTGGTAGGCTTCACAGCCGAGGATGTTTTTTCGCAGCCGGTAATATCGGTGAAGCAGAGGAAGGTGCTCCGATACGGTCGCAATCAGGTTGTCGTACACCGCTTCGGGGACGTTGTCCGGGAACAGCGCTGCGGCACGACTGCTGTCGAAATTCCGAACGCGGGCCTGATACGTGTCGAGATGGACGCTTCCGGCATAGAGCGTTGCGATTGTGTTTTTGTGTGAATCGAATACTTTATAAAACTGCCGGTATGCCGCTTCCCGAATGGATCTGTTCGGATTCATGAGAAAGCTTGACAGCGAAGACTGGCTCAGCGGTTTCGGGCCTTCAGGTGTATCGACCGTACCAAAATCGAAGTCCACGTCGGTAAGAGAGCTGAACGCTTTCTGGGCCGTCTGATTGGCCTCCATCTGCATCCCGAGTAACCGCTCTTCTGCTTCAGAAAGAATATGAGGTTTCATACGCAGTAGTCGCGACAGGTACACGGTGTAGTCTCTCAGGAGCGGATCACCCATGAACTGTTCGAGGGTAGCGGAATCTATGGCCTGTATTTCGGGATCCACGAAGCTGCGGGCGGTTGTTGCCGCCGACGCAGCCTGCATGAATCGGGAGACGCGTTCCTGGTTGACCGAGTCACCCGCATCTTCGGAATAGCGCAGTTGTGCGTAGTAGCCGAGACGCTCGCCAAGGATTTCGAGGTCGGTCAGGTAACTCAGGCAGGCGTGCAGGGCTGAGGCTGAACTGCCAAGAGTGCCCTTGAACGTCGATATTTTCGATATTCGTGAGGTGAAATCTTCGAGTCCTTCTGACCACGCCTGGTCGGATTCAAAGAGTTTCGAAAGGTTCCACGTATCTTCTTTGGGTACTTCATTCCGGGACGGGATGGTGCTGGTCTGCTTCTGATTCATGAGATATTCTCCAGTTTCTGCGCTGTTGTTGAGCCATCCTATGATCTCGACCCAGAGGCGTCAACCGCGATTCATTGACGAAGCACTGTGAGCGTGCTACATACACGCTATGAATCCTTGGCATGATGTAGAAGCAGATCGTATACGCCCGGAAAACTTCCTTGCGGTTATAGAGATCCCCAAAGGCAGTAAGAAAAAGTACGAACTCGACAAGACGACCGGGTTAATCCGCCTCGACCGGATCCTGTTCACGTCGACGCACTATCCTCAGAATTACGGCTTTATTCCGCGTACACTGGCTGGCGATAACGATCCGCTTGACGTGCTGGTTCTGTGCTCGGAAACGCTGGATCCGCTTGCCATGGTGGAATGCTATCCCATTGGCGTCATAAAAATGGTTGACGACAACGAGGTCGACGAGAAGATCATCGCGATTCCGTTCAAGGATCCGGTCTACTCAGGATATCGTGACATTTCCACGCTGCCACGCCACATTCTGGAAGAAATTTCTCACTTTTTCGAGGTGTACAAAAGTCTGGAACATTCCGACACGTCTGTAAAAATGAGCGTAAATCGCGACGTAGCAGCACAGATTATCGAGGAAAGTCTTAAGGTATACGAAGAAACATTC
>SKKC01000194.1 GCA_007121695.1 Spirochaetales bacterium
GCGGGCACGTCTTCTTCGCTGGTATCTTCCGATTCAGATAGCGTCGGCCGTTGCGCTCATGATTGCAATTGCACTCCACGCGGCCCACACAGGTGGTTTCAGTATCGCTGGTGGCGAGGGCCTTGCAGCGGGTTCCGCGTTTGCCCTGTTTGCTATATCGGTCAAAGCGGCGGTGTTTCCGCTTCATATCTGGATGGTGGAAACCTACCCGCAGGTCCGACCGGTAACCACCGTCATTCTTTCGGCCTTCGGTACCAAGACCGGCGTCTTTGCCGCGCTCCGGCTGATTCCCGGCCTTGCGGGGCTCGAGCTGTTCGGTGCGATCAGCGCGCTTCTCGCTGTGCTGTACGCCCTGCGACAGAAGACGCTCAGGCGTTTCCTGAGTTTCCACATAGCGAGTCAGATCGGCTACATGATCGCCGGTATTGGAGCGGTCGCGACGACCGCGCAACTCGCGGGTGTGTACCACCTGTCGAATCATGTCATGTACAAGGGGCTTCTGCTCATGACGGCGGCCGTGCTTGCACGGCGCTTCTCCGAAGAGAACATGTATGCGATTCGGGAACGCGCCTGGCGTACGAGCTGGCCGCTGTTTCTCGCAGCGCTTATCGGTGCGCTCTCGATTTCGGGAGTGCCTCCGTTTAACGGTTTTGTCAGCAAGGCCTTTCTGAAAGCGAACGTCGGAAGCGAGGTGTCATACTGGCTGCTGGTTGCAGCGAGTGTCGGTACTGCCATGTCCTTTACCAAGTTTCTCTGGCTCTCGTTTCTCGGCGGGCACATTGAAGCACGGAAGGCAGCCTCCGATCCGGCAGACCGGACTACCGCCTGGAGCAGGCCGGGCGAGGGCCTTGCGATGCTGCTCTTGAGTCTTGCCTGCGTGGGTATGACCTTCCTTCCCCTCGTTATGTTTCCGCAGATCACCCTCTCGTACCCGTTTTCTGTCAACGCGATTATCGCGGGGCTGTGGCCGGCTGCTCTGGGAGCTGTCGGGTTCTTTCTCGTCTACCGCTATCTCCTGCCGGTCCTTCACCTTATGCCGACAGGCGCGACGGCCACGCGAATCGCGGCTGCTGTCTGGACTGCGTGGTCGCGGTCGGTGCGGTCCCTGCACACGGGTGATCTTCGCGACAGCATTGGATGGATGCTTGTGGGTCTTATAGTGATCTGGATCGTAATGCTGATATGAGCAACCACCGAACCGACGTACTTTCCGCCCAGGAACGAAGCACGGGCCTCGGCTACTTCATGAAACACATCACCTGGAATGGTCTTGGTGTGTTCCTTCTGAATCAGACCATTGTCTCGCTCATGGCGATACACTTCGGCGCAAGCAATCTGGAGCTGGGCTATATCGGCGCGGCATTCCGCGTTGCCGGGATCGCGTCGCTCTTTGTGCCGCGGCTGTTCCGGGGCGTCCGAATCAACAAGCTCTTTGGCTGGGGCTGGATGATACGTGGATTCACGGCCATCCTCTATGTCTTTCTGTTGTTCATGAGCGACCTTCCCGCACGCATTTTCATTCTCGTCGTGTTTTCTGCCTTCTGTCTCAGTCGCGCAATTGGCGTTTCGGTTGCTCACGCGGTGCAAAGCGATTTCATGCGTTCCCGCGACGCAAGCGGCGCGTTCGTCAAGCTGAACATTCGCCTGGCCTGGGCGCAGCTGGTGTCGCAGCTGCTGAGCTTCGGGCTTCTGTCGGTCGCGCTGTTCGAAGGCATTCTTGGCCTCATCGTAATTTCCCTTATTGGCGTTGTCATGAACACCGTGGCTTCGTGGTACCTGCTGAAGCTGCCGGGCAGGGCGACCGTCGAGGTAAAGCAGGAACGCAGTACCGTGCAGACATTCCTGTGGAGCATGCGTCGACGCGAGCACGCGATCCCGCTGCTTGTTCACGGGCTCGGCATGGGTCTTGTTGTTCTATTCGGTTTTCAGGTTGTGTTCATGCGACGCGTGCTGGGTCTGCCGAATAACGTGGCAATTCTGCTCGTGGTACTGGAGGCTGTCAGCGCGCTCATTGCCAACAGCGCTCTCAAACCGTTTGCAGACAGCATTGGTGACCGACCGCTGCTGGTCCTGAGCACCCTCGGATTAACGGTGGTTGCCTTGATCTGGGCCTTTATTCCCGCGACCCTGCCGATACCGGTGTATTTCCTGCTCGGCTTTACCGCCTTCCTGTTCAAGCGGAGTCTGCTCACGCTCAAGGGATCGGTTATGGTAAAGTCGGTGCCGGAACACAATCGCGTCGCGTACACCTCGTCGGCGAACGTGATGCTCGCAGTCATTGCGCTCGTTATCGGACTCGCGGGGGGAGGGCTTGCGGATGCTGCCGCGCATCTGCCGGATTTCGTGGTGCACGACTTCACGTTCACCTTTCTTTTGACAGCAGTTCTGTCGGCGGTAACGCTCGTGCTGAGCACTCAGCTGCCGGGTACCCGCGATCTTTCGCTGCGAGAGACGGCGGACATCATGTTCTCGGTCCGCAATCTGCGCGCGTTCATTGACGCGTATCAGCTGGATTTCGCAGTCGATGCGGCCCACCGTGAAACCCTGTTGCTCTCGCTTGAGCGAAGCTCGACCACCGTGGCGACCTACCGTCTGCGGGAGCGGCTGCTCGGACCCCATGTGTCCGAACGGGAGAGCGTCCTTCGGACGCTGTTTCGCAGCCCCAGGCTTGAACTGCTTCCGGACATACTCGCCGAGGCACAGGACACAGGCAGCTTCACCCGGCGAGAGGCGATCTTCTGTCTCGGTGCGTATCGGGACCCATCGGCAGAAGCGGTGCTGCGCGAAATCGTCGAGACACCCGATCCGGACATCGAAGCGGTGTGCATAGCCCTCAAGAGTCTGGCACGCATGTACCGGCATACCGACGACCTGGGGACCGACGACCTGGCGACCGGCGAGCTGGCGACCGGCGAGCTGGCGACCGACGAAGACGGATCGCCGTCCCGGCGGACAGCCGTACTCGCCCGCATCAGGCGCATGCTCGCTCAAGGTCAGACGCTGCCGTTTCGGGGACGCCTTGATCTACGTCTCGCGGAGTCCATTCTTGACCCGGACGGGTCGCAGCTTTCCACCCTGTTCGAAGATGCGGCGCAACCCGACAGTCCCGGTTTTGCCACGACACGGTTCATGATCGCCTTTCGCCGGCTCGGGCTCGAGCCCGGTCTCGATTCCTATCTCAAGGCGGAAGTCCGAAACACCGATCGAGGGTTTGAGGAACTGATAGAAGACGCATCCGAGTTCGCAGTCTTCAAGGCGCAGCGCGCGCAGATTCTGCGGTGGGCGAGCGTTTGCGAATACCAGACCATGTGGGCGTGGATCTCCGAGCAGATCACGAACATGGTGGACCCGGGAGTTCTGACCACCGCCTCGAAGACCTGGGTCGCAGGGGTCGCGCAGTCAGCGCAGCGGTACGCAGAACTCGTGGCGGGGGACACGCGCACCGCCCCGGACGAGGTGGCTCGTATCATGGCCCTCGCGGGCTTGTACGCGCTGCATCATATGCTGGCAGCAGGTGATTCTGCTGTCGAACATCCGTAAGGTCATTACCCTGCTGCGTCCTCTATCTCGATGCGAAACATCGGAAGCACGTTAATAATGTCAGTCAATCCATCGTGATCGGCACGGTGCGGGATCAGTAGCGCGTGTGAGGTTCTCCCACCCGGCGTCTCGGGAATCGGAAAAAGGTAGAAGTGCATGGTGAGACCCCTGGTGTGTATGGTCAGGAACTCATCCCCTTCGTTTCCGGTCAGTCCGGCCTCTTCGTATACAACCGCATGGAGCGATCCGGCCTTTTCGCCCGCCGGACCCATTCTCATGTGATACAGCGCAACGCCGAACATGTAGTCGTGCGCAAGCGCATCGCCGGGGTGGTGTTCAATGAACAGGAGCTCAACAGCGCGCTGCGGTTCGTTCGACGGCTGCAGCATGACACCATTCGGGTATTCCGATGCGGGCAGGATGCGGACGTGCCCGTCGGTCCGAAGCGTGAACCCGTCCACGAAGTACCTCGACTCGGCCAGAGCCGGAACCGCCCCTGCGAGCAACGTATACATCACACACAGCACAAACCGTCGTACAAGAAGCGCCATGGGGGACCTCCGTATACGCTATTCTAAACCCGACGCACCGAACCGAGTAAGGCGAGCACGAAGGCCGCGCGGGCCAAATCCGGCTACTTAGAGGAGATAGCGGAAAAGGTTCGAGAAGTCGTTTTCAATACCGCGGTCGTCGAGCACCTGCGCCAGCTGCCCGCGGTGGTGTGTCTGGTGGTTGAACATGTGCAGCAGGCACTGCCATCGGGGCAGGCTGTAGCTGTCGCCGTGCGGGCTTCGAAGCGCAACGTCCTGCAGCAGCACCCCGGCTGACAGCCCATCGCAGTACCGGTCAATCACTGCGTCGGCTTCCGCGCGAATAGCGACCCATTCGTCCGGCTGCGTTTCCGTTCGCTCGACGATTGCACCGATTCGTTTTGAAAGAGCCCGCGGAGCAGCGTCGTCCCCATACCACAGATGCCGGATCCAGCCGATGTCACCCGACGCAACATGCATAAGCAGATCCAGAACCGAGCCAAAATACGTCGTGCCCGCCTCGGTGCACAGCGACTCGTTATCGGCAACGACGGACTGCAGAACCTGATTGACCTCGCGGTTGTACAACGCGAGCGTGGCGAATGTTTCCTTGTTCATACGAAGTATTATATGCTGGTAGGTAGCCATGAACCATCCCGAAACCCTGTTCGACGCAGTCATGTACCCGCTGGAGGCCGTGAGCCTGAACCGGAAACGGCGAAGGCTCATACCCCGCGCGTGGGGCGATGTGCTCGAGATAGGCGCCGGAACCGGAGTAAACCTGCGATACTACGACCCGACGTCGATCCGATCACTGCTTCTGACCGACCTGTCGACCGGCGACAGGCTGCGCGAGCGTGCCGCAGCGTTTCAGCGCCGCGCCGGGCTTCCCGGGGACGCCGTGACGGTACGCGACGCAGACGCCATGAAACTCCCGGTTCCGGATGGTGCGTTCGATACCGTTGTCATGACCCTCGTGTTCTGCTCGGTCCCCGACCAGCACGCGGGCTTCGCCGAAGTGAAGCGCGTGCTCCGTCCCGGAGGCCAGCTGCTGTTTATTGAGCACGTCCGTCCCCACAGTGCCGTCCGGCACCTCGTCGATCAGCTGAATCCGCTGTGGTTCCGGCTGACCAGAGAGTGCAATATTAACCGCGACACTGCCGCGGCCATGCACGCGAGCGGCTTCTTCTTCGACGAAATTACCGTATCGGGGCGCGGGTTCCTGATCCACGGCGTGGCACGATAGGGCCCGATCCCCGTCTACGCAAGTACCTCCGCGAGCGCTCGAGCCTCTTCCTCGTCGTCGGCCGAAAGGTGCCCCCCGGCGTCACGACGGCGAGCGAGCAGCGCCTTCAGCCTTCCGTGACGCTCCGGTGTCAGCGGATAGCGGAAGGAAAGCAGCAGTAGAATGATGATGAACACCACAGGCACGAGGGCAAATACGAGTCTGAGCGTCAGCAGAAACTGCGGTGTCTGCGTCAGCTCGGTCACGAGCGTACGCCCGGCTTCCGTGGTTTCAACCGGAGGAACGTAGCCCGCAAGGTCTATCGCCTGTCCAACCAGAAATATCGCGAACGCGCCGGTCAGCTTGCGAAGAAATGTCTGTACCCCGGCAAAAATGCCCTCCCGCCGGTGACCGCTTATAAGCTCGTCCACATCCGGAATGTCCGGGAAGATCGCGTAGGCCATGACAATGACCCCGCCGGTTCCCGTCCCGACAAGCCCGGCGAACACGAAGAACATCCAGGTGGGGGTATGCGGCCCGAGCAGAAAACTGCTGAGCATCGCAAGCCCCCAGATTACCGCACCCACCGTGAACGACACGACCTTGCTGTACCGGGTGCTGAGCCGGTAGTAGAGCGGCAGGCATATCAGCTGCACGATCAGAAGCGTTCCGAGCAGCAGGTTGGTAATCTCGGGTACCTGCAGGTAGTGGGTCACGAAAAAGACGATAATCGAGAGGACCACGTCCATTGCCGCGAACGAAAACAGAAACATCAGAATAAACAGCCGGAACGACCTGATGCGAAACGGTTCGAGGAATGCTTTCATGCTGCCCGGTGTCGTGCGCCGGGTGAACTCGGGTCTCTCGCGTGTCGAGAGAAAGGTTGCGATATATGGCAGGGCGAAAAACAGCCCGAAGACAAGCCCCATGAGCGGATAGCCGACCGATCGTGAGGGCGCAGCGTTAATAATAACGAGCGGCAGGAGCGCACAGACGAGCGTCGACGCTTCGGAGAACGCCAGGCGCACTGCAGTCAGCCCGCTCCTGTCTGCGTAGTCGAGCGTCAGCTCGCTCGCCAGCGCATTATACGGCACCATGACCATGGTAATGACGGTGGAGAAGAACAGGTAGGACGCCAGGGCGTAGGCGAATCGCGCAGACTCCGCTTCAAACGCGGCCGGATACCACAGCGCGACAAAACTGAGCACAATGAAGGGAATACCGATCAGAAAATAGGGGCGCCGTCGCCCCCAGCGGCTGTTCGTACGGTCCGAAATCATGCCCATGATCGGGTCGCTGACCGCATCCCAGCCGCGCGCGATCAGTACGATCAGTCCTGCAAGCCCCGGTCGAATACCGACGACGTCGGTCAGAAAAATCAGATACAGCGTCGAAACAATGAAAAACGCACCACCCCCATACAGGTCACCAAGCCCGTATCCGATCTTCCGCCCCGTCGACAAACGTTCGGCCTGCACACTACTCATGTACTGTCTCCTTATTGGAGGCAATGATATCATGAAATCACGATGAACAGACCCGATATTGAAGCCGGCCCTCACATACACCTCGCGTTTCGGTTCCACGTGAACTTCTAC
>SKKC01000263.1 GCA_007121695.1 Spirochaetales bacterium
AAAACGGCGCAGATACAGGAGGACGATGAAGCACTCGCGCGGCGACTGAAACGCGACGCGCAGGCGTGGCTTATCGAGGGGTCGAAGTTCGGAGCTGCGGGAGCAGGTTTTTTGAGAATGAATATCGCGACTGATCGCGATCGGCTTGATGCGGCGTGCCGCCGTATTGTTCATACTCTGGAGGAAGGACTGTGATTGCAATTCTTGGCGCCCTCGATGGCGAAATCGAGACGATTACCCGTGCACTACGCGAGTACACGACCCACCGGTTCGGAACCTATGAGTTCAGGACCGGCACGATCGATCGCGTCGAGGTTGTAGTTGGCAAAAGTGGGGTCGGAAAAGCCCGGGCCGCCATGGTCACGCAGTACCTCATTGACCACTTTCCGTTGACGAAGCTCGTTTTTACCGGTCTTGCAGGCAGCATTAACCCTGATATCCGGATCGGCGACACGCTCGTCGCGACCGACTGCCTGCAGCACGACATAGATGCATCGCCTCTCGGGTTTGCCCGCGGAGAGATTCCCTACGAAGGCGTGAGGGTATTCGCTGCAGATCCCGAACTGGTCGAGCGGGCATCGCAGGTACTCCCTGCCTCGGGACGGGTTCATCGTGGGCGTATTCTGACGGGAGATCAGTTCATCGACAGGAACGGGCTGCAGTCGATGAACTATCTTCGGACCGACCTTGCAGGCGACGCGGTAGAAATGGAGGGTGCATCTGTCGCGTCGGTGTGCTCATTCAATGGAATCCCCTTCTGCCTGGTGCGAACCATCTCCGACGAAGCAAATCAGGACGCAAAAGTCGATTTCGAGCGCTTTCTTCCGGTCGCATCTGCTAACTCAATGCACTTTATCCGTGCTCTCATAGGTGCCGATTAGCACCCGAAGGTACTATATTCAGGGGCAGGGGGATGCGCACAATGAAGATTCATGCCAACCTGCTTCTGTTCAGGACCCTGCTGGCCGGTCTCGTCATGGCCCTTGTTTCCTGCAGCACGGCGTTCGCGGACATCGACGCCGACCGTCCACGCGTCGATCTCGGGCCGGACGACGTCGTTCGCATACAGCTGCACGCACTTCGGTCACATGGCCCCGCGAGCGATGGCATAGAGCAGACTTTTCGCTTTGCTTCGCCGGCAAACCGGGCGGCGACAGGTCCGGTAGACCGCTTTGCCCTGCTGTTTCAGACCCCGGCGTACAGTCCCATGCTGAATCACGCATCCGCCGAGATCCTGTCTCCCATAGTCGCGCGAGGACAGGCGCTCGTCCCGGTAACGATCTTTCTGGACGACGGGTCGGAAGTAGACTACATGTTTGTGCTGTCCCGTCAGACCGAAGCGCCATACGAGGATATGTGGATGACCGACGCGGTGCAGTACCAGGGCGCGGTGATGCCGTCGGAAACCGATCCGGAGAGAACAATCTGATGGACCGATTTCACTACGATCCAGAGGCTGGCTCGCACGCGCGGCACCTGATTCCCTTTGCAGACGCGTATCCGGCGCTGCACGAAACCGTATTCCTTGCCCCCGGTTCGTGGGTTATTGGCGACGTTGTCCTCGGACGCGACAGCAGCGTCTGGTACAACGCGGTTGTCCGGGGTGATGTACACCATATTCGCGTTGGATCGTGCACCAACATACAGGACGGCTGCGTTATTCACGTGACCCACGACACGAATCCGACCGAGATCGGCAATAATGTCACCATCGGGCACGGAGCGATTATTCACGGATGCACGATAGAAGACACCTCCCTCGTCGGCATGGGCGCCACAGTGCTCGATCGCGCTGTCGTGCGAACCGGTTCTTTTGTAGCTGCGGGTGCGGTCGTACCTCCCGGATTCGAGGTTCCATCCGGTACGCTCGTAGCCGGGGTGCCGGCACGCGTCGTGCGTGAGCTGCGCGCAGATGAACGGCAGGAGCTGTCGGACGCGGCAGCCCGCTATGTCGAATACGCGAGGCAGCAGCGTGCAGCGCTCACCGGCTCGTCGTCGGGCCCTGCACGAGGTGAAAATCCGACGAGGCTTGCATAGTGTTTCAGAACGAAAAATCGGACTCGGTGTCAAGAGATTCAGCCGCCGTCGGCCGACTGTTTTTCGTCGATTTCTTGCGTCCTGCGCCGTGGCATGGTATAAGAAACCCTCGGTGGATAATTACAAAATACCGAAAGGAGTTTCTCCGGTGACCTACGAATTTGACGCAGTGATAGTAGGTGGTGGCGGTGCAGGTTTGTACGCCGCCCTTGAAGCATCCCAGACAGCGAAAACGGCAGTCGTCAGTAAACTGTACCCCATGCGCAGCCATACCGGCGCGGCGCAGGGGGGCATTGGTGCAGCTCTTGGAAACGTAGACCGGGATAAACCCGAATGGCATGCATTTGATACCGTAAAGGGGGGCGACTACCTGGTAGACCAGGAAGCTGCGCGCATTCTGAGCGAAGACGCGGTACGCGCGGTGTACGACCTCGAGAATCGTGGCCTGCCATTCTCCCGGACACCTGAGGGGCGCATAGACCAGCGCCGATTCGGTGGCCATACCAGCAACTTTGGCGAACAGGCGGTCAAGCGCAGCTGTTACGCAGCCGACCGCACGGGACACATGATCCTTCAGACCCTCTACCAGCAATGCATAAAGAATAACGTCGAGTTTTACGACGAGTTCCAGGTTGTCGACGTGATCATGGACGGGCGCACAGTCGCCGGAGTGGTCGCCTTTGAGCTGAAGACCGGCGAACTGCACACCTTCCGTTCAAAAGCAGTACTGTTTGCAACCGGAGGCTTTGGCCGGATGTTCCGCATTACGAGTAATGCGCACGCGAATACCGGAGACGGACCGGCTATCCTCGCCCGCGCCGGTATTCCCATGGAAGACATGGAGTTCTATCAGTTTCATCCCACCGGCATTCGTGGCATGGGCATCCTTATTACCGAGGGTGTTCGTGGCGAGGGCGGCATACTGCGGAATCGGGACGGCGAGCGTTTTATGGAGCGCTACGCACCGACGCTTCTTGATCTCGCCCCGCGCGACATGGTCAGTCGGGCAATAATGACCGAGGTTCTCGAGGGCAGGGGCATCCGCGGGGACGGCAAGATAGACGACTATGTGTACCTTGATGCAACCCATCTCGGTCGCGAGACGGTGGAAGCGAAGATTCCGGACATACAGGATTTCTGCAAGACCTACCTCGCGATAGATCCGGCAACGGCGTCCATGCCCGTGCAGCCGACCGCGCACTATGCAATGGGAGGAATCCCGACAGATATTCATGGTCGGGTGGTCGACAACAGCGGCGTGTACGACGGACTGTACGCAGCGGGCGAATGTGCCTGCGTAAGCGTGCACGGAGCCAACCGGCTGGGGACGAACAGTCTTGTCGATCTGATTGTGTTCGGACGCCGTGCCGGTCAGCATATCGCGGACTTCGTAAAGGGTGCCGACGCACCGGCGGTTCCATCCGACGCAGCAGACGCAGCGAGGGTACGTATCGAACGTATTCGCGAGGCCCGTTCGGGAAACGGCGTGAACCCCTCGGAAATCTACACAGGCATGCAGTCGACCATGATGGAAAACGTCGGCGTGTATCGTGACGACGAGCGCATGGCACAGGCGGTTTCGGACGTACAGGAACTCCGGGAAGCGTTCATGCGCATCAAGCCTCAGGACAGCGGAACCGACTTCAACGCGGAAATCCTCGGGCTGCTCGAACTCGAGAACCTGCTTGATCTGAGCCTTCTGACCGCCGCGAGCGCGAAAAACCGTCGTGAGAGTCGTGGCGCGCATAGCCGCCGAGACTACCCCGAACGAAACGACGACGAATGGCTGAAACATACGCTTGCGCGTCTGACCGACGACGGACAGGTGGAAATAGATTACAAGTCGGTAGATGTGAGCATCTGGGAACCGAAGCCGCGAACCTACTGAGACAGACCGAATCAAGAACGGAGAAGTGCATGACAGTTACGCTTGAGATACTGAGACAGAATCCTGAGACCGGCAGCAAACCCGAATACAGGAACTATACCGTAGAAGTCGACAAGACCGACCGGGTTTTGGACGCACTCATGGATATAACCCGGACTGTCGACGGCAGCCTGGGATTCCGCAGGAGTTGCGCACACGGTGTATGCGGCTCCGACGCCATGCGCATCAACGGCAAGGAACGGCTTGCGTGCAAGACCCTGTTTCAGGATGTCGTGTCAGAGAGCGAGACGGTCGTCCGGATAGAGCCGCTTCGCCACCTGCCGGTACAGAAGGACCTCATGGTCGACCAGAGCGAGTTCTTCACCAAATTCCGCTCGGTGAAGCCCTACATTATTCCAAAGGAAGAGGTCGCAGACGGCGAGTTCATACAGAGCCAGGAAGAGCGCGAACTGTTCGACGAAGCAACAAAGTGCATTAACTGCGCCGCTTGCTACTCCGCGTGCCCGATTCTCGACGAAAATCCGAAGTTTCTCGGGCCAGCGGCGATCGTGCAGGCAGCCCGATTTGTCCGTGACAGCCGCGACAAGGGTCTCGAGGCGCGTCTGGAAGAGCTCGATAGGCCGGACGGTATCTGGCCATGCCAGAACAAGTTCGAATGTACACGGGTCTGCCCACGGGATATAAAGATCACGAAGCTGATCAACCTTACGAAACGGGAGATCACGAAGTACCGCGAGTCGCGGGGAGAGACCGTGCGGGACGGACAGTCCTCCTGAGGCTGTCCCGCGTATACACAGGAATCACGAAACTACAAGAGAAAGGAAGTAACGGTGAACGTACAGGAGTACCAGGGAAAGGAACTATTCAAGTCCTACGGGATACCCGTTCAGGACCAGATTGTTGTAACAACTGCTGCCGAAGCCAGGGAAGCCGCCGAAAAACTCGGTGGCTTTGTTGTTGTGAAGGCGCAGGTGCTTGTCGGCGGCCGGGGAAAGGCCGGGGGCGTCAAGCTCGCAAAGACACCCGAAGAGGCAGAGCAGAAGGCTTCAGATATCCTGAAGCTGACGATCAAGGGCATACCGGTCGAGAAGGTGCTGATCGTGCCCGCCGCAGAAATCCGGAAGGAATTCTATCTGAGTCTGACCATGGATCGGACGTCAAAGTCATTGATTCTGATTCTCAGCGCCGAAGGTGGCGTAGACATCGAAGAGCTTGCGGTGAACGATCCGGACAAGATCAAGCGCCTGCCCATATCGATCAGCGACGGCGTCGACGAATCTGCGATTATGCCGCATCTGCAGGAGGTGTTCGGGACCGACGAGCTTGCGTCCGAGGCCATGGATACCGTGCGCAAACTGTTCGCACTGTATACTGAAAAAGACTGCAGTCTTCTCGAGATCAACCCGTATGCGATTGTGGACGACGGGCACCTCATGGCGCTCGACAGTAAGGTCAACTTCGACGATAACGCCCTGTTCAAGCACGAGGATATCCGGGCACTGAAGAATCCTGAAGAAGACAGCCCAGATGAGACCAGGGCCAAGGACGCGGGCTTGAGTTTTGTCAGCATGGATGGCGACATCGGGTGCATGGTGAACGGAGCAGGTCTGGCCATGGCGACCATGGATATCATCAAGCTGTACGGCGGGGAGCCTGCAAACTTTCTGGATGTGGGCGGCAGTTCGAACCCGGACAAGGTCGTGACTGCGATGCAGATCATTACCGGTAATCCGAAGGTGAAGTCCATCCTGATCAATATTTTCGGTGGTATCACACGCTGCGACGACATCGCGAACGGGCTGCTGACCGCAATGAAGCAGATAGACATTACCGTTCCGATGGTCGTGCGCCTGATCGGCACGAACGAGGAAGAAGGCCGCCGGATTCTGACGGATGCCGGATTCGAGGTTGCGTCCGGCTTGTCGGAAGCCGTCGAGAAAGTGGTAAAAATCGCCTGAGGCGCTGACAGGAAAACGGAAAAAACTATGAGCATACTGATAGACGAGAACACAAACGTAATTGTGCAGGGTATCACCGGACGTGACGGGAGTTTTCACACCCGGCAGATGCTTGCAGACGGAACAAAGATCGTGGCCGGCGTGACGCCGAAGAAGGGCGGTCAGGACCTCGACGGAATACCCATTTACAACTCGGTTGCCGAATGCATGCAGGATCACAGGGTCGATGCGACCGTCATTTTCGTGCCGCCACCCTTTGCCAACGGTGCAGTCCGGGAAGCGGCCGACGCTGGTGTCCCGCTGATTATCTGTATTACAGAACACGTGCCGGTGAACGAAATGCTTGCTACCTATCACTACGTGAAGTCCAAAGGATCACGAATGATAGGGCCCAACTGCCCTGGCCTGATAAGCCCTGGCAAGTGCAAGATTGGTATCATGCCCGCGAAGATCACCCTGCCCGGATCGATTGGCGTCATTTCCCGCAGCGGAACCCTGACCTACGAAGTCGTCTACGCGCTTACCAGCGAAGACATGGGACAGAGTACCTGCATAGGGATTGGCGGTGACCCGATTGTCGGGAGCGGATTTATCGATCTGCTCGAGCTGTTCGAGAAGGACCCCGACACCAGCGCAGTCGTTGTCATTGGCGAGATCGGTGGCGAGGACGAAGAAGCTGCGGCCGACTACATCCGGAATCACATGACCAAGCCGGTTGCAGCCTTTATTTCCGGGCGTACAGCGCCTCCCGGGCGCCGCATGGGGCACGCCGGTGCGATCATTTCGGGTGGCAAGGGCACTCCAGAGGCGAAGGTGCAGGCGTTCAAGGACGCTGGCGTTCCAGTCGCCGACAAGCCGGACGAGATCCCTGGTCTTCTGAAGGCGCGCCTTTCATGAATCACGATTCGACCTCCCGGGCGGCAGCAGCGCCGCCCGACGAGGATCCGCTACCACATACCTATCTTTCGAGCTCCCGGCTGGAGGGCT
>SKKC01000287.1 GCA_007121695.1 Spirochaetales bacterium
CCATGCGGTGCGCTGTCCACAGGCACAGGCACGCGATGCTGCCCATGACGGGAAGCCAGAAAAAGGCGTGCGACGCCGATACCTCGAGCATTGTCGGCACCAGAGCCGCATATACGGCCAGGCCGACGCCTGTCACGGTCAGTACTCTCGAAATGGACGCAGATGCGACCACGTCGAGAAACCGTCTGAGGTCACGGGTTTCCGGTATAGTGTGTACGCTTTGCCTGATTCTTGAACCCACGCGCGACTTCCAGTGCAGCATTGTACCGTTCCGCAGTCCGCGTGTCATGCGGGCCCTCAGCCTCCCGGGTGATCGAACGAAGCGATATCGAGCAGTCGGTGTATACGCGTTTCCACGGCCGGATGTGTGCGAAAGAGCGAGTGTTCTGTCTGCTGGGGAACCGGAAACAGGATGCCGAACACGCTCCTGACCGGATTGGACACCCGGTAGAGGGCAGAGGCGAGCCCCTCGGGATCTCCTGTCAGTTCGACGGCCCCGAGATCGGCGGCAAACTCCCGGGTTCGAAGCAGGGCAAGCTGCAGCACGAAGACGAGCAGCGGTGCAGCGGCGAGCCACAGCAGCAGACGGGCCGGAAACAGAAATCCGGTGAACAGCACAAAGGGCAGCTGCACCAGAAGCAGAAACCACACGAAACGCGACAGCGCAATGGTAAGCTGTTTCATGACCTCGGCAAAAATGAACACCTGCAGATCGTTGTTCCGGATGTGCGCTATTTCGTGCGCGAGCACGCCGGTCATTTCCCGTACGGAGAGCATGTCGAGCAGCCCTTCGGTGACGATAATGACCGGCTCGTCGCGGCGTCCGATAGTCGCTGCATTCGGCGTGCGGCTGCGCATCAGATAGAGCATCGGCATGCTCGTCAGACCTGCGTGCGTACTCAATGATCCGACGATCTCGTGAAGTTGCGGGGCCTCGTAGTAGCGAAGCGGAATCGCGTCGGCCAGCAGCGTCGCGACGCTCATTCGACCCGCGTTCATTGATACGATCCAGACACCGATGCCCAGGGCGACAAAGCCGGCTGTCCCGAACACCGATCGCCCGATTGCGACGAAGGGAATGGCTATGAGCCCTGCAAGCAGGAGGGTGCGCGCGAGGGCGAAGAGCTTTCTGCGTCTTATTTCTGCTGTCAGTGTACTCACGACTGTGTCCTGGGAGTAAAAATACTCTGTGCTTGTGCACCGCGTCGACCCGCATTAGACTTGCGAAACGTGCAGATACCAGTTGTTCCCCGCATTCGTGTACGACTTGTCGACCTCTTCAGGCGCAGCCGGCGTCGTGGCATCGCCGAGTTCATGGCCCGAACCGGGGGCGATATCTTCTTTCGATTTCGCCTGCACCCCTTCGAGCGCGTCGAATACGCGAGCGATGCCCTCGAGCGCGTACTCGGGTACCCCCTGTCCGACTGGTACGCGACACCGGAAATGCCAGGACGCACCGTCCATCCCGACGACCGGAGTGTCCTGCAGGAGCTCGAACGGGGGTCTGTTCCGGACGGACCCGTTGTCGTTCGGTGGATTGCACGCGACGGCCGCATTGTGTGGATAGAGGAACGTTTTCGTGGACTGTGGAACAGGCGGGGCGTTCTCGTCTGTATCGACGCGATCGGACGCGACGTCAGCGAGCGCGTACTCGCCGAGCAACGGAACATGGACCTTGTGGAACGAAACACTCGGGTCCTGCGCCAGGTCCATGTCCGCGTCGGGGAAAGCCTGCAGTTGTTATCTGCGGTTGTCAGGCTGCGCGAGGAGAACCCGACGCTTGCCGAGCAGCGACGCATGCATGTACACATCCGGGCGCTTGCGCTCGTGAGCAATGCGTTTGAGCGCGCCGATACGCCCATTTCGGTCGCAATGTCCAAGTATCTCCGGGGCGTCGTTCATGTTGCCGGAGAACATCTGACGACGCACTGCACGCCGCACGTGTCGCTCGACGTACAGCACATGGAACTGCGCGTCGATCAGGCCTCCGCGTGTGGGCTGCTCGCCGTCGAGTTCATCGGCGATATCCTGAAGCGCTTCGAGGGAAGTCCCCGCATCCCGGTTCTTCGTGTCTCTCTGACACAACTCGACAGGTCTGTTGTGGAGCTTTCGGTCGTGGTTCGTTCCGGCAGTCTTGATGATACCACTTCAGACCGGACGCGCACCGATCCGGCGCTCGAGCGATTGCTGACAGTACTCACAACGACGATTCGGGGCGAGTACGCCGTCAGTCTGAACCCGCTTGGCCACGTTATGCGCTTCGAGGCGGCAAAAATTCAGGTATGAGCGGTGGGCGGGTGGTTGATACATGCGCACCTGTGGTACCATGATTCATATACACGAGACGAAACAGATACGAAGGAGAAAAGCATATGAACAAAGTCGGTTCCAAACTGAAACTGAAACCCGGTGTCGTGACAGGACAGGATCTTATTGATCTGTACGCGTATTGTCGTGAAGCGCAGTGCGCGCTTCCTGCCTATAACGTTATCGGCTCGAGCAGCCTGAATGCGGCCATGCAGGCGGCAAAAGAAGCGCAGGCACCAATCATTATCCAGTTCTCGAACGGTGGTGCACACTTCAACGCAGGAAAGTTTCTGGACAATACGGGCGAACGTGCTGCGGTTGCAGGTGCCGTTGCCGGGGCGCACCACGTGCACATTCTCAGTAAAATCTACGGTGTGGCGGTTGTGCTTCACACCGACCACGCGGCACGAAAACTGCTTCCGTGGATAGACGGGTTGCTGGAAGAAGGGGCGAAGTTCCATAAAGAAAATGGCACGCCGCTGTTCAGCTCTCACATGCTCGACCTCAGCGAAGAATCACTCGAAGAAAACCTTGCGACATGCAAGGAGTACATGAAGAAGCTCGCGGCCCTCGACATGCAGCTTGAGCTCGAGCTCGGCGTTACCGGTGGGGAGGAAGACGGTGTGGACAACAGCAATGTCGACGCATCGCGCCTGTATACGCAGCCGGAAGAAGTTCTTGCGGCCTACGAAGCGCTGAAAGACCTTGGTCAGTTTACCGTTGCAGCGTCATTCGGAAACACCCACGGTGTGTACAAGCCCGGTAACGTAAAGCTGAAGCCCGAGATCCTCAAGGCATCGCAGGAAAAAGTGTCGGACGTACACAAACTTCCGGAAAAACCCCTCGCGCTGGTGTTCCATGGTGGGTCCGGATCGAGTGAAAGCGAGATCACCGAGGCAGTATCCTACGGCGTAGTGAAGTTCAATATAGATACCGATACGCAGTGGGCATTTACGCAGCCAATAAAGAAGTACATGGATGCAAACGACGGCTACCTTCATTCGCAGGTCGGAAACCCTGAAGGTCCTGACAAACCCAACAAGAAAAAGATAGACCCACGCGGGTGGATGCATCTCGGAGAGAAGCAGGTTGTGCAGCGTCTGGTCGACGCCTTCGGTCACCTCGGTGCCACCGACAAGTTCGTGTTCGGGGACTGATCCGATACATCATCTGCGTTCATGCGGAGCAGGCCATCCTGCTCCGCCCGTAACTATCATATATTTCCGTAAAGACACGCATAATTCGGGGGCCTTGCATCATGTCAATTTCGGCATCTGAGCCAGTCGGGCGACAGACCGGGCTACGCGAACCGGTGAACGCTCTTACACACGCGTTCGGCGCCCTGCTTGGCCTGATCGGTCTGGTGTTTCTGATTATCCGAAGCGTTGGGAATGCTGTGCACATAGTCAGCTTTTCCGTGTACGGGGTCGGCATGATCGTCCTGTTCACGGCGAGCGCGCTGTACCACTCGGCGCGTGTTTCCGAGAAGGCGCTCCTGCGCCTCCGCACCTTTGACCACGTATCGATCTACATACTCATCGCTGCCACCTACACTCCCGTTACCCTCATTTCACTGCAGCCGGAGTTCCCGGGGTGGGGATGGAGCCTGTTTGGAGTCGTCTGGGGTCTGGCCCTGGTCGGTATTATCATCAAGCTCTTCTGGATCAATGCGCCCCGGTGGCTGACAGCCGGCGTCTATCTGGTCATAGGATGGCTTGCAATCATAGGCATACGGCCGGTGCTGGCGTCTCTCTCGCCGGTAGGTGTGTTCTGGCTGCTGTCGGGCGGTCTGTCCTACTCCATTGGAGCGGTGATCTACGCCCTGAAACGGCCGAATCCATTTCCCGGTGTGTTCGGGTTTCACGAGATCTGGCATATTTTCGTGCTTATGGGAGCAGCAAGTCATTATTTCATGATGCTTCTCGATGTTGCGGGGTAGCACCTTCCATGTCCATACGACATCCACGAACGAAAGATTTTCAGGACCGACTGAAGCGGATCTTTGACGAGGTCGACGACTATCTCGAAGACCGCTACGGCTCTCTCTACGATCTGCACCCCGCGAGACCTGCTCGTGGTGAAACGCATAACAAGGAGCACTCCGGACTGTTCAATGTGGGCGCAAGTTTTTCAGCCGGCTTCGGATCCCGGTTCGGCCGGGGATACGTAATCAGTATAGAAATTGCTACGCTCGACCGGGTGCCGGACGATATTGAAGAGCAGATAGATGATGAAGCAGTTACGAAGATCAGGGAGCTGCTTCCTCGCGAGTTTCCGGACCGTCACCTCGAGGTGGTTCGCGACGGCCGTGTATTCAAGATTTCCGGCGATCTGAGTCTCGGTCAGGTCTGACGTCCATGGCATCTGCAGACGGGCAATCGCTGATACAGGGCGCTCACTTTCGCGTCCCGGTACTCTGGCAGGATGGGCGACTGGTCGTTGTAGATAAACCCGCGGGCATGATCGTCCACCCGAATCAGTACGACAGGCGCGCGCCGAACTGCGTGAATACGCTTTCGGGGCTTCTGCACCGGAAAGTGCAGGTTGTGCACCGGCTCGATCGGGGCACAAGCGGTGTCATGCTGTTCGCGCTGGATACGGATGCCGCCGCACAGGTTTCGGCACTGTTTCGTGAATCGGATATCACCAAGAAGTACCTGGCGATTGTTCGCGGGCATGCCCCCGAGAATGGTCTCATAGACCGCAGCCTCGTGCGAGGCGAAGGGCGGGAACCGTCTGTATCCCGAACACAGTTCAGAACTCTGTCCCGCAGTGTACTTCGGGAACCGGTCGGCGAGTTCGACGAAGCGTGGTTCAGTCTGCTCGAGCTGAGCCTGCTTACGGGACGACGGCATCAGGCCCGACGCCACCTGCAGTCGATATCTCATCCGGTGATCGGGGACAGCCGCCACGGCGACCGGGTATTCAACGACTTCACCGCGGCGAAGCTTGGAGCCGGGCGACTCTTTCTGCGGGCGTTCAGCCTGCAGTTGCAGCTGCCCCACTCGGGGGCGTTGCTTACGGTACAGGCAGGACTTCCGCAGGCGTGGCTCCACGCCTGCGACGCGCTGGGTCTCGCGATTCCCGAGGGCAGCCCGGAGGCGACGGTGCAACTCGACGGACAAACCGTCTACCACGGTGAAGTACCGGCTCACGTCTGTCCGTGAGGATGCAGACATGAGAGAATACAACGACGGTCAGATCAGACATTCACTGCGCGAGGCGGGCTACGAACCTGTGCCGCATGCAGCTGTATCGTTGTATGCGCATGTGCCGTTCTGTCGTACGAGGTGCCATTACTGCGCGTTTTATCTGGAGACGGGATATCCTCCTCGTGTGCTCAATGAAACACTCGAAGGCATGATTCACGAAACCCGCTTCTGGGTGAAGGCGCTCGGACAGCCCCGGATGCGTACCGTGTACATTGGCGGGGGGACCCCGAGTGTTGTTCCCCCGGAGCAGCTTGCCCGGTTTCTCGACCAGCTGGTGGAGGTGAGCCCGTCGGTGGCAGACGTAGACGAGGCGACCATGGAGGTGAACCCGGAGTCCGTACGCCCCGAACTTGTCGAGACCCTCCGTACGTCATTCGTGAACCGCATCAGCATGGGAATTCAGAGTCTGAATAACGATGAACTCGCCGTCCTCGGTCGCAGGAGCGACCGCGAGACGGCACTGCGCGCGCTCGAGTACCTGATCGGGCACTTCGACGGAAAGATCAGCGTTGACCTTATCGTCGGGACCCCCGGGCAGACGGCAGAGAATCTTGCTGAGGGAATACGGGTACTGCTGTCTATGGGCATATCCCACGTTTCACTGTACGGCTTGACCGTGGAGCCGAAGACCGTGCTCGAGCAGCAGGTGCAGAAACGCATGCTGCATATGCCTTCGCACGATGTGCACGAAGACCTGTGGGACTGCGCAAGCACCGTGCTTCGCGATTCCGGACTCTACGACTACGAAGTCTCGAATTACGCGGTACCGGGACATGAATCACGGCATAATGCGGGCTACTGGAATCTTGACCCCTACGTGGGAATAGGGCCGGGTGCAGTCGGCATGGTTTATGCACGCAGCATTGACGCACGGGAGACAGTGCAGGCGGTTCGCGTGACAGGTCGCGACGTATTCTCGTATCAGAAGTGGAAACAGGGTATATTTGCACCCGCCGTGGAGACGCTTGCCAATGCAGACTACTTCTTCGAGCATTTCATGAACGGACTGCGCACGAGCCGCGGAGTGAACCTCGACGTCCTTTCAGGACGTTTTGGTGTTGCAGCAGACGACATACTGGCCGTACTGCGCGACTACTGGAGCGAATATCCGTCTCTGCACAGCTACACCGGTGATGCCGGCGAACGCCGCGTCCGACTCGACCGCGAAAAGCGGATGATTCTCGATCACGTTTTGCCGGATCTGTGGGCCATTCTGGACACCTATGGCCCACCGCCTGTGTTTCGCCCCTATCGCGCATGGGAGGATGCGACATGAACTACTCCGATCGCGCGCGCATTATCGTGGTCATTGGTGTTGCGTTTGCGTCCCTTTCCGCCATTTTC
>SKKC01000288.1 GCA_007121695.1 Spirochaetales bacterium
GTCCTTCTTATGAGCGTCTTCATGGCGCTCGGTATCGCCCGACACGCGCAGCGAACTGAATAGTTATTGATATTTTTTCCAGTTGTGCGATACTTGAGTTCATGGGCACCAGGTCGAGCAGATGTCATGAACATCAGGATCCCGCCGTGTCTGTGTCGGGATCGGCCGGAGGAAGCAGCTGTCGATCGATAATCATGCGGTCGGACAGCTTCTCGAACAGGCCCGGCAACACGATCGCTCCGACCAGCAGCAGTCCGGTTATTATCCCAACTACCTGACTCGGTACGTTTATCAGCGACAAACCGAATCGGAGATAGCCTATCGTGAATACTGACAGCAGTACTCCGAATATTGTCCCTTTCCCGCCGGTTATCGCGACACCACCGAGTACGACAAGGGTAACTACTTCGAGTTCCCAGGCTGTTGCGATGTTCGGACGTGTGCTGAGAATCCGCGAGGTAAGAAGCACCGCGGCGAACCCGGCCACGAGTCCGTTCAGAGAGAACAACACAGCCTTATAACGATCGACCGGTAATCCGGAGAATCGCGCGGCTACGGCGTTATTGCCGATCGCGTAGAAGCTTCGCCCCAGACTGCTTTTATGAAGCGTCACGCCAAATATGGCAGCAAGAACGGCGAAGATGACCAGCGGAACCGGTATCAAAGTATTCCCGATGTATCCCTGTCCGAGACTGGCGAGCTCTATCGGGTAGCCGGTAATAGCCTGATTCCCGAGTATGGCGTAGGAGATGCCCCGAAACAGCGACATGGTACCTATGGTCACCGCAATAGAGGGGACCCTGAACTTCAGAACAATAAAGGCGTTCAGCATGCCCGCGAGAAGACCCGTGCCGAGTGCTACTGCGATCATGACTGGTATGCCTGCTCCGGCGCGTGCAGCGAGCCCCATCATGGTGCTGCTGATCGCTATGGTACCCGCGACAGATATGTCGATTTCGCCGACGATAATTATGAGCATCATGGGAAGCGCCATAATGGCCCGTTCCATGAAATTAAAAGTCGCATTCAGAAGGTTTATCCGTCTGAGAAAAAACGGTGACAGCGAAGCATTCAGTACAAATACACCAACAAGCAGTACTACAAGAACCGCTTCCCAGCGCACGAAGAACCTGACCAGGCGTTGTGAGACGCTCATGCGGATATCCTCCGTGCAGAGAGACGTGCCTGATTCCTCCGGTCTACGACCGTATTCGCAACAATGGCCACAAGAATAACGGCTCCCTGTATAGCCATTTGCCAGAACGGAGACACACCAACGACCGTCAGTGCGTTTTTTACGATACCAAGAAACACGGCTCCAAGCACAACGCCTGTGACAGTACCGGATCCGCCCATGATGCTCACACCGCCTATCACTGCCGCCGCAACGGTTTCAAGTTCGAAGCCGATCGCCGTATCGTTCTGTGCTGATGCAAAGCGGCTGACCCACAAGAGGCCAGTCAGACCGGCGATCGCACCACTGAGCACAAAGGCCTTGAACTGTGCCTTTCTGGCGCTGACTCCGACAAATCCCGCCGCCGTCGCGTTATCGCCCACCGCGTACAGCTCCCGTCCGCTGCGGGTAAACCGCAGAAAAACGTACACGAGCGCCGTTGTAATCACACCTATCCACACGAGACTCGGTAAGCCGAGTATATTGAACCGCGCAAAGCCACGAAACGATTCACTCATTTGATGCGCGCTGACCCATGCTCCACCGCTGATCAGAAACACCATCCCGCGATACACGCTCATGGTGCCGAGTGTCATTATGATTGGCGGCACCTTCCCGACCGAGACCATGACTCCGTTGAATGCACCGAGCGATGCGCCAATAAGAATGGACGCTCCGACAAGAACCACCATTGGCACCCCAGGCATGACCATGTTCCACATCGCAACCGCCATGCCCGTAAAGGCGAGATTACTCGCCACGGAAAGATCGATACCTGCCGTAAGGATCACAGCCAGCTGTCCGAGCGTCAGCATAAGTAGAATGATGGTGTCGTTGAGAATACTCAGTTGTCGGGCCGGTTGCAGAAAGCGTGGCGCCCTGATTCCGACCGCCGCGACGAGCACAACGATAATGACCAGCAGGGTAATCTCCCTCCGGGCAAGAATTGCTGCTATCGGTGACTGATTGCGCCTCATTTTATGCTCCCTGCTCCACAGCTGCTGCTCCGATCGCCGTCGCAAGCACCCGCTCCGCACTGGCATCCTCAGAGTCAAACCCGGCGACCAGCCTGCCTTCCCGCATAACCAGAATCCGGTCAGACATGCCAAGCACCTCGTGCAGTTCCGATGAGACCAGAATAATCGCGTAGCCCTGATCTGCAAGTTCGCCGACGAAACTGTGCACGGCAGCCTTCGTCGCAACGTCTATTCCACGGGTCGGTTCATCGAGTATCAGGATGCGCGGCTGTGTTGCAAGCCACTTCGACAGCACGACCTTCTGCTGATTACCACCGGACAGCGCGGCCACGCGTTGTTCAAGTCGTGCAGCCCTGAGCGAGAAGCGTTTCGCAAGCCCCTCGGTCACCGAACGTTCCGTGTGTTTCTGTGGAAATCCGAACCTGCTGACCGCGCGCAGCGACGACAATGTGGTGTTTTCGATAATGCTCATGTCGAGTATGACACCCTGTTCCTGTCTATCCTCGGGTACGAATGCGAGTCCCTGCGCCATGGACTTGCGGGGGTTGAGCGGATCGAGCCGTTCACCCGCGACGGTAACGCTTCCGGCATCGCGGGAACGAACCCCGAAAATACTTTGCATGAGTTCGCTGCGGCCCGCCCCGATAAGTCCGAAGAACCCGAGAATCTCGCCGTTTCGAAGCTCGAAGGATACGTCTTCGAATACGCCAGCCTGCGTAAGCCCCTGTACCGAGAGCGCTACTTCGCCAATTGATGGTGTTCGTTCGGGGAACAGCCTGTCGAGCGCTGCACCTGCCATTTTTCGGACGAGATCGTCAGTCGTTACGTCGGACACCGAACCGTTCCCGACGTATTTGCCGTCGCGCAGTACGGTGTAGGTGTCTGCTACTTCGAATATTTCCTCGAACTTGTGCGAAATAAAGACGATGGCAGTCCCCTGTTCCCGAAGGGTTCGCACAAGTTCATACAGCTCCTGTATCTCTTTCAGCGACAGCGATGCCGTCGGTTCATCCATGATAATGACCCGGGCGTCGATCGAAAGCGCCTTGATAATTTCGATCTGGTGGCGTTGGGCAACGCTGAGATCTCGGACAAGCGTATCAGGTGAGATCGCAAGGCTCAGCCGCTCGCAGAGTTCTCGCGTCCGCGCCTCCATGGTCTTCCAGTCCAGCAGACCGAACCGGTTCCGCAGATGATGTCCCATGAAGATGTTTTCGGTAATCGTGAGATTCGGGAACATGGATGCTTCCTGGTGAATCGCGGTAATGCCTGCTGCCTGGGAGTCGTGGGGCGTCCGGAATGATGCGGGCTCACCGTCGACGAGTATCGTGCCGGACGTCGGATCGTGAATGCCCGTAAGAATCTTGACAAGGGTCGATTTTCCTGCGCCGTTTTCGCCTATAAGCGCATGAACCTCGCCGGACCGTATGGTCATGCTCACACCGTCGAGCGCCTTCACACCCGGGAAATACTTACGCACGTTTTCTAGTTGAACAATATCTGCCATGCACGGCTCCATATGTGGGTGTCGCAAACCGGGAACAAAAGCGCCGATCCGTATCCGGATCGGCGCGCGTGTACGTGAGAATAACCTCGTTCGTCACACCTTTAATAGATGTCGGCGAACTCTGCAATATTCGATGCATCGAACACAAAGGGTTCGCCAAGCACCGCTACAAGACCTTCCCCGACCCGTATGTCGCCGATGCGACCGGCAGGAATCACCGCGCCGACTTCAGCTTCCACATTGCCGCGCAGGAGGTGATAGGTAATGTAGATCGCTGCATATCCGAGATCGATCGGGTTCCACAGCGCGACATTCTGCGAGACGCCATCGAGGACGTACTGCCGCATTTCAGACGGGAGGCCCAGACCGGTCAGCTCTACCTGTCCGACGAGACCTTCGTCCTGAATCGCACGCGCAGTTGCTGCAACGCCAACGGTGGTCGGAGAAATAATCCCACGCAAGTCGGGAAACCTGTTAAACAGACCCACCGCTTCGCGATAGCTCTGGTCCGACAGGTCGTCGCCGTATACCACGTCGACCAGCTCCATGTTCGCGTACTCAGGCTCTTCGAGCGCAACACGCATCCACTCTATCCACGCGTTCTGGTTGGTGGCGGTGGAAGACGCGCTCAGAATCGCGATCTGTCCTTCGAAGTCTATCATTTCGGCAATAGCCTGGACCTGGCTTCGTCCGATCAGCTCGTCGTCCGACGGAGCAAGATGCACCGACCGGCCACCGGCTGCAACTGCCGAATCGAACGAGATAACTTCAATACCCGCTCGCTGCGCTCGTTGTGCCGCGGGGACGAGGGCGTTCTCGTCGTTTGCCGAGATCGCAATGCCGTCAACACCCTGGGCAATCAGCGAGTCGATAATCTCGATCTGCCCTTCGGCCGTGGGTGTGCTCGGACCCTGATAAATAACTTCCACGTCGCCCAGCTCTGCTGCCGCTTCCATGGCGCCGTCTCGCGCGGCCTCGAAGAACGAGTTCCCGAGTGACTTCACCAGAAGACCGATTCGTAGTGTTCCGTCTTCGGCAGGAGCCTCAGCCCCACCACCCGCAAAGACCATTACGCTGCTCAGCAGCAATACCAGCCCGACTGCGATAACTTTTCGCATCATTGTGTACCCCCTTCAGTACCTGTGTTTGTCTTACGTGGAAAGGCTAACACGGGAGTTCAGCAGTCCGTAATGTGGGCATTCCTCGGGTTTTCGGGGCTGTTTCTCCGATTCAGGGCCGATGGAGTAACCCCGAAATGGTCCGAGAATCGTCGGGAGAAGTGCCTGCTGTCGCGGTAGCCGACACGCATCGCGACATCATGGACCCGCAGCCCCGATTCGAGAAGCGATGCCGCGTACTCCATGCGGCGGCGCGTCAGGTAACTCAGTGGTGCCTCTCCATAGCGCTCGTGGAACCGTGTTGTCAGATAATTCGCCGTCACACCGATCTGGTCGGCAATCTGGGACACACCGACTCCCAATGCGAACTGCTCGTCCATAAGCCGGCGGGCAACTGCAGCAGTATCACCGTCTGTCTTTTCGCCCGGAGGTACGGTGGAGACGACTTCGTGCCGGGCACGTATCGCCCGTACCCGGCGAAGCAGTTCCTGCATTTCATCTGCCGCGACAGGTTTTACCAGATAGTCAAATGCACCGAGCTGTACAGCCTGCCGCGCATATTCGAACCGGGAATATGACGAAACGATAACAAAGCTTGTTCCCGGAACGGCATTGACCGTTTCGCGTATTGCCTCAAGACCGCTCCCGCCCGGCATACGAACATCGATGAATGCCAGATCGGGACGATGCCGTCTGATAAGCTCGGCTGCCTCGGCGCCGGTACCGGCTTCACCGGCAAGAACGAAGTCGGTAGCGAGTTCCCGTATAAGACTGACAATACCCGTCCTGACGTGGCGTTCATCGTCGGCGACTACATAGTTATACATTGACGAAGCGCTCCGAAACCGTGGCAGGCTGATGCTCGGGTACCCGTACGGTCACGACTGTCCCGCCTCCGGAACGGTCCTCGATCGTCAGGAGGGTTCCCGGATAGGTCAGAAGCAGGCGTTCCCTGACGTTCGCGATACCGATATGCAGCCCGAGCCCCTGCGAGTGTCGACTCACTGGTGCATCGTGAAACCCGACCCCATTGTCTTCGATACGCACGAGAATGTGACCGCAGTCGTCGCGAGATGCCACAACTTCGATAAAGCTTTCGCCGACTTTCGGTTCAACGCCATGAATGACCGCGTTTTCGACAAGCGGCTGCAGCACCAGCTTCGGGATGGGCAGGCTCTCGACACCGTCGGAGATACGTACATGAGTCGTCAGTCGGTCGCCAAACCGCAGGGTCTGCAACTCGAGATACGAGCGGGCAAAGTCGAATTCATCGCCCAGAGTCACGACTTCCCTGTCGCTCACGATAAACTGCAGCATGTTCCGCAGACATATCAGGCTGCGCTCGACGAGTTGTGTATCTCCGCTGCGATTGAGCCCGAACATCCCGCCGAGTACATTGAACAGGAAGTGTGGCTGTATCTGTGCCTGCAGCGCGTGATACGCTGCCTGTCGTCGTTCCACGAGCTCACGGTACACATCGTTGTGCTCGATAAGCAGTGCCGCATACTCGCTCATGATTCGCAGGTGCGCACGATCGAGATCGGTCAGGAATCCTGATCGTGCCTGTATCTGCATCTCAAGATCAGGACGTGCACGAGAACCGAGCGCGAAGACAGCCGTCACGGAATCGAGCGCGTGCTGCGTACCCGCACGGGTCCGACAGAGCACTACACGCTGGCTGCCTTCGGAACGATCTGTGATTGCAACACCATCGACATGCTCGTGCTCTATGGTTGTTTCGGCAATCAGTTCGAACAGAGCTGTAAGCGCAGGATTTGCGGCCATACGTTGTCCAACGCGCTGCATGAGAACGCTGACTGAATCGATGTTCCGTGAGAGCTTCTCGGCAACCGTATTGAATCGTTTCAGGATCAGACCGACCTCGTCCTGGGCGCCTTCAAGAACACGGACGTGGAAATCTCCCTCCCCGAGGCCTTCGACTGCTACCTGAAATCGAAACAGCCGTCTGGTAAGTCGGGCGGCAAACAGGAGCGGGAGAAATACGATAAGAAGCCCGGCAATGCCCGTTGTGAGCCAGAAAACCCGAAGGGTCTGGGCCTGAAGCGCATCGGCGTGTTCGTTCAGACGATAGATAACGTGCACGAGCAGCCGCTCGAAGGTGTCAGAGAAGTAGAACGATACCGATCTGACGTCCTGCAGAAAGGTCTCGGTATCGGGCAGATCCGCCAGGACGACCCAGCGATACAGGCCTTCGCCGCGTATGGGCGCATCCGCTTCTATCCGGGCAAGCCCGCGCTGGAGACGGGCGATATCCTGGAATGCACGACTCCCTATCGCCCGGGCAGTCTCATAATCACGAAGCATGCTGTCATCGGTCAGAAGCGTCTGAACCGCCTCGCCGTCGAAAAACTGGTCGTACTGCTGTCGTAGCTGATTCACATCGGTATTGAACGTAGAAAGCAGATGCGCGGCTCGCGGCACGTGCACAATGTCTTTCAGCAGGCCGTAGGTTTGAGGTGAGAACATATCGAACATGAGATCCTTGAGCCTGCCGTGGACCCGGTTCGTCTGCAAAAGCAGCTCCATACCGGCGTCCTGCGCCTCCTGCAAGGCGCGGACCCGCCGGTTACTCCAACCCGCGACGACAGCGACCGTCGCCAATGCACCGAGGCACACGAGTGCAATTACCAGAAGTTTCGTTGACAGTCTGAACACAGGCCTTCGCATGTGAAAAGAGTACACCGCATTGGCGAATTTGCCGAGTTCCGATTTCAGGCGAAGCGAAGACACTGTATGAGTGCGCGTTTGCCATTAATTCGCCAGGTGGGGTCCTCGTCGAAGAGTGAGGTAATCTGTTCCCGATCGAGGCCCCAGACAACGTCGCTTTTCATGCTGCGGAGAAGTACGAATGGCGGAAGCCCGCGTGCCCCCGTCGCGTCGGTCAGAGAAACACCGGTGTGCCATATGGTATCCTGAAAAACCCGCCGGTAGTTGAAGTCGCCTTTCACGATAATGCTGTCTGCACTGGACAGAGTGCGACGGATTCGCTCGGGCATATTCGACAGAAACAGGGTGGAGCACCAGTAGTCGTCCGGTCGGAGGCGAAGGCGTCCTTCGGAGAAGCCTTCGCTGATCTCGGCCGCGAGACGCTGCACCGGTACTGACGATGACCCTGACGCGCGCTGCAGGAAGTAGTGAAAATCGGCAACCGTGGTGTCGCTGACGTAGGTCGGATGCGATTTCACATGATACACGATCCGCACGCCGGACCTCAGAAGTTCACGAACGAGCACGAGATCGCCCGCGAGTTCGGCCCCCGAGTTGTCACCTACAATGTGGACGCATGCCGAGGCCTGCAGGATGTCTGCCGCTTCGGCATCCTGCCGGATAATCAGCAGGTCGTCGGTTCCGTGATCCCTGTCTGGTTCAGCGCCCGCCGAGAAACTCAGATCAGCCCGGTTTCCCCAGGTCGCGAGATGGAGTGCCTGCTGCAGGCGTCTGTTCCGGTCGACTGCCGTCGTACCATCGTCGTCTGCGGGCAGTACAGTCAGGGGGCCGAACGCGGCTCCCGTGTCGAGCTCCGCTCGTTTCGTGTACCAGAACGGATCGCGACCGTGCTCCCAGAACCGGCACGCCTCGAGAATGAGCCTGAAGGCGTACGTTTCGCTAAAAAACCACGGCGAGTCGTGCCACGTAACTCCCGCATGCGGCTCGTACTGCATGGCCCACCACTCGTAGTCGTGCCAGGTCCACGAGGGTTCCGGAACCGATTCGCCTGTGGCGATTGCGTCGGCGAGCGACAGCAGCGCCTGGCGTTCGTGCCCGGAAAGGTTCTCGTGTATCCGGGCGGTGTGGCGTATGTTGTCCGGCAGCCGGTTCTGCATGGTGTTCCAGGCAAACCAGTTATCGCGATTCGTGCGAATCGGGTCGGGGCGAGCGTCTGTGAAAGGCATGACGGCAGTATAGCAGAAAAGACCTGATCTGCTCACTGCTCACCTAACGGACGTCGATAAACCTGCGACGGGTCTTGTCGGTTACGCCGTCAAGTGGTACGTGAATCGCGATTTCGAGCGCACCGCCGAAGTCTTCGTCGTACGCAATATCGAACACCCGTAACCCCGGACAGGCCTTGAGATATGAAACGAGAATGGGTGGAACCTCCCATCCGTCACGAGCGGCGCACTCCATCAGTCCGTGAAGCGACTCGACACAGCGCGGGTCCACTGCATCGTCGGGCATTGCGGCGAGGTCACGCCGCGGGCCGGAGTCGCGTGCCCGGACGCGATCGCTCTGTTCCAGATGGTGCCGCTCGAGATACGTCCAGAGGGTCTTCAACGCGGGGCGTGGCATGGTCGGGTACACCGTTACGTTGCCGAAAAACCCCTGGATGTCCGGCCAGTGATGCGTGAGTGCACCGAGACCGGACCAGACCGAAAACAGGCCCTGTATTGCCCGATGCGCATCACGATGTACCACCGATCGACCGAGCTCGACGAGGAAGGGGAGGTCCTCGCGTACAAAGTCGGGCGCAAAGTGGAACAGGCCCGCTGTACGCAGCGTCCCGGGCTCAGCGTTCCATGACTCGAGCAGGTGACCGCAGTGTATCGCACGATACATGGCAACCAGTTCACCGTGCTCGCGATCGAAGGCCACGATCTGCGTATATCGGGGTTCCTCCTGATCGTGATGGTCCAGATCGAGCGGGAGATTACGCCCGGCGCCGACCGCACGATACGAGAGCTCGCGTATCCGACCTATCTCCTGGAGTACGGCCGGACAGTCCGGACCGTCGAACAGATGTACCTCGAGATCGTGGAACCCGGTCAGCCGTGTCGCAGGACCAAGTTCAGCACGCAGCTGATCCGGATCGACGGGGCGAATCACCGCGATTGACATGAAGACTCCTCCCCCGATAGCTCGAACTCGACGTACCGTTGCAGTGACCGTGCCCGAACTGCGTCCTGTGCAAGGCTGGATGCCCCTGGGCCGCGATCGTCCTGCGCCATGTACTGCGGCCGTCCGAACACAAGGTGTACGGTATCTCCGCGACGAGCGAACAGCTCCCGCACCAGCAGAAACATTTCGATATTCAACGGTATCGAACACAGACGTCTCAGCGAGTACAGCGTATTGAACAGTCTCGAGTTCTGACCCGACACCCACACGGGAACGACTGGCCTCTGCGAACGCCGGGCGTGTGTCACGAACGACTTCTGCCACGGGAACTCACGCAGGCGTCGTCCGCGCATTCGCGCCGTTCGACCGGCCGGAAAAATAAGCACCGGACGGCTTCCCTGAAACAGATCCGCGTATTTCCCGGAAACTGCTGCATTCCCGCGATAGCGATCGATCGGAACAACAAGCGACGACATGGGAGTTATGCGCGCGAGCAGCTCGTTCGCGGGAACCGCAACGTCGCCGTACGTGTGCAGAATCTCACGCATGAGCACCAGACCTTCGATACCGCCTGATGGATGGTTCGATGCAAACACCGGGCGCGGGATTCCGGCCAGTGACTCGCCCCCGTGTACGACTACCGTTATCCCGAGATATGTGAGCGCCCGTTCGCAGAAGGACTCCGGTGAACGGTGGGCGCTCGCTCGAAGAAGCCGGTTCACGCGTGCCTCCCGCAGACCGTATTTCAGGATCGTATGAACCGGCCAGGGCAAACGAGCAGACAGGCCTGGCGCACGTTCGTGCATAGCCTGTCGCAGGTCGAGTGCCTTTTCGTGCACAAGCCCGAACGCTTCCATTGTCTGTATTGCCGGCGGAGCGGGAAGTCCCGCGGGTCTGCCATCGACATATCCAATGCCTACTGTTTCGTCCGGCATACAGGATATCCGCGTGCAGCTTACCGTGCGTGCGTCTGCACGTTTCATGCAGACACCGAACGCGCCGTTTCGTGGGTTCGTCACCCGGTGAAACCGCCACAGACGCCGAAGCCCGGGATCGATACGCCCACCTGTGATGCGCCTGAACGCCGACAAACGCCACGCCTCAACGGCGCCCGGCTCATAACTTGACGTAGTGACGGGAGATTGAACCCCTGCGAGGCGTGCGAGATCGCTTCCGCTCCAGGTAAACGAGACCGCATGGGGTCGTCGTTGCGGCCCTCGAGGGTAGATGCCGATCAGAATCCACGGAGGGTACCGCTTCAGGTCAAGGGAACTGAGAGTCAGAAGCGTCTGTTCCGGACTGTCCGACGTCTGCACGGTGCGCACGATCTCGCCCCGACTGCGGGGGTTTTTCGGTGTGGGCCGATCTGAAAGTCCATACGCGTTCAGCAGACAGTGAGTGACTCCCATCTCGTTCACACCGATCCAGGTCCCGCCTTTGTCGCTGTCGGTCGGTGCCGCGTATCTCACCCCCTCGGTGCACGCGAGCGCAGGGGGCACTGCCCGTCGACGCGTACGAAGTTCGTCCCTGTTGAACAGCAGTTCATACCCCCGGCCACCCGGCCCCGCGGTCCAGCTTACCGTGCACACACGCTACGAACCTGTCCGGGCTTCGTATCGCAGAGTCGAAAACGCAACGCCAAAATTGTCGGGTACCGAAGCGCCGAGACTGCGAAGGATAAACGAGATGAGCGCCATGTGATGCATGGTATGCGACGAAAGAAAGTGTAACTCGCGCACCGCCGAACTCCCGATTACACAGGATTCCGACTCCAGGACCTGGCGTACTCCGCTGACAGTCGGCACATCTTCAGAATCAGCCAGCCGGGACAAAACACTCAGACATGCATTGCTGGCAGCCGAAGGATCGGTCTCGAGTTGAGTGTCGCGTTCGCGCGATTCATAGTCGACAACACCACCCGATGGTTCCAGAAAAGCATGATAATGATCGAGTATGTGACGAACGTGCTTCCCCACCCCGCCGCGCTCGAACGGCTCCCGTACAGACTGATACTCAGTCGCTGTCACCGACTGAAGCATCTCCCGTAGCTGCGCTATAAGCGCCCGGTTTTCCTGTCGTAGTATGTTCAGGCATTCTCTGCTCATGCGAACAAGAATACCATCTGCATGGCGTTCACACAAGCTTTTGTATCTACAGTAATTGTAAATCGCATAATTTTTCAGGTGACAGATAGCAGACTATATGTATAGGCTACCGGTACCATGAACGACTCACACGAAGGTATCGCAGGAACGCTCAGCTCGGTCCTGCAGGGACGAACCGTACTGCTCGGGCTGACCGGAAGCGTAGCAGTCATGCGGGCTGTCGACGTGGCACGAGAGCTCATTCGGCACGGCGCACGGGTGGTTCCCGTCATGACACCAGCGGCCCGGCGCTTCATCGGAGCCGAACTTCTGCATTGGACCACAGGAAACGCGCCGATTCTCGAACTCAGCGGTGCAAACGAACACATTCACTACGCGGGAAACTCGGGCACAGCAGCTGACCTTCTGCTGATCGCACCAGCGACAGCCAACACCATTGGAAAAATCGTTCACGGGACGGACGACACGCCGGTCACGACCATGGCGACCACAGCACTCGGACAGGGCATTCCTGTGCTGATCGCTCCGGCGATGCACGAACCGATGCACACCAATCCGTTCATACAACAGAATCTGAACTCAGCCCGGGCGGCAGGGATCGGCATTATCGAAAGTACCATTACCGAGGGCAAGGCGAAAATGGCGAGCGTCACGCACATCGTCGACCGGAGCATGCGTGCGATTCTCTCTCAGGACTCGCCGCTACAGGGCCAACGCATTCTCATTACCGCAGGGCGAACAGTCGAACACCTTGATCCGGTTCGTGTTCTGACCAACAACTCGACGGGAAAGATGGGCGTTGCCCTTGCCCGTGCCGCGTACCACGCGGGTGCCGAGGTCACGCTTGTATACGGGAAAGGGACGGTCGACGCACCGGAAGCCGTTCCCGTGGTGCGAGTAAACACCGCCCGGGAAATGCAGCACGAGGTGCTTGCACGAACACAGGGAGACGGCGAAACAGCGGATATGCTGATCGCCGCAGCAGCAGTCGGCGACTGGGAAGCGCGAGAGCAGTCTTCGACAAAGACGCCGACGCACGGGATGCAGGAACTCCGAATCGATCTGGTCCCGACACCAAAGATAATCGATGAAGTTCGCAGACGAAACGACAGCATCCGGATCGTCGCGTTTCGGGCCCAGCACGACCTGTCGCGCGATGAACTGATCCGTGACGGGCAGGCCCGTATGGAACGGGCAGGTGCAGAAATGATCGCGATCAACGATGTATCGAAGCCACAGACGGGTTTCGAGTCAGACACGAATCAGATGATTCTGGTCCGCAAGGATGGAGCCATTCTCGACATTCCGCTGGCCTCGAAGTACACCGTTGCGACGCACATTATTCGTGCACTTTCCGACCCGGGTTATGGCTCGTTTAATGCCCAGTCGTAGGCGTATCTGACCCTGCCCCGGTGGCCTCCGTCGGCGAAGGCACGCAGCTCCCTGGCCAGGTTCCCGTTCGCGTACTCGAGCAGATGGCTGACAATGACTTCGATACTGTCGTCCCAGTCTTCCGAATACCAGTTGAATATTTCCGACAGGTGCAGGCGCCCGTTCTCGAACCGTGCTCCCCGCGGGTGGTTAATGTACTCGTCTGCCGCCACGTCAAACAGCTCGCGATAGTTCGTCCCGGTGAACGGGACCGGGTGCAGATTCGGACATCCGATACTCACGCAGTTCACCGCATAGTGAATACGCGGGTCCTGCCAGATTGGCCGGATGATGCGGTGCTCTATATCGTTCAGGGTCAGCTCCACACCCTCGACCTGGACGAGCGGGGCATCCCAGGGATGCCGATTGAACACCGGCCCGGAAATGTTTATGTCACGTATGCTGTCGACAGGATAATGGCTAAGTATAAGCTCGACGGTAACTGCATTATAGAGATTCAGCCAGAAGGCCATCTGTTCATCCCTGTTCAGTTGAGACACCGGGGTGCCCGCGAGGTGTTCAATGTATCGCTGCAACAGCGCCCTGTCAGCCGACGTGACGTCAGCGTACCGAACGAGATTGACCCCGGACGCCGTTTCGGTCAGCAGATATCTGTCCAGAAAGACACCCCAGTCAGAGTGGTCTACGACGGCCGAACTATCCGGGTCGTGCGCTTCCCACCGCGGCCAGAGTTCGGCCTGTGGGGCCGCTGACAGACCGTACGCAGATACACAGAACAGAAGCAGTCCGGACAGCGCCCGAATCCCCGTTCTTCGCCTCATTTGATCCGACATGGTTTTCTCCTCGTTTCGGGTAGACATCAGTATACTGATCATAGTAATAATAAAATATACATTTGTATATACAAAATTAATGAGCTGTATTCGGGAGACCTGCATGAAATATACCCATGACGTTGTAATTATCGGCGGAGGTTCAGGTGGACTGTCAGTCGCTTCAGGGTGCGCGCAGCTCGGCATGAAAACCGCGCTGGTGGAGCGGGAGCATATGGGCGGCGACTGCCTCCACTACGGGTGCGTGCCGAGCAAAGCTCTCCTGCACGCTGCACACCAGTACGCAGGGCTCGCTGCCGCAAGCTCGTTTACAACGAGCCCGGCACCTGACCTGCCGGCCGACATGAGCAGGATTACCGCCTACATTGCGGCAGTCATTCAGTCCATAGCGCATCACGATTCTCCCGAACGGTTCCGGTCGCTCGGTGCGGACGTATACCTCGCGCCAGCCCGATTTCTGTCTCCGAACGAGATCTCCGCTGGTGAGGAAACACTTTCGGCACCGAAGATCGTCATTTCGTCCGGCAGTCGAGCGGCCGTTCCACCCATACCAGGGCTTGCGGACACGCCCTTTTTGACGAACCGCGACGTGTTCTCGCTCCCGTCCGTCCCGGAATCGCTGATCGTGCTTGGCGGAGGGCCCATCGGCATAGAACTGGGCCAGGCCTTCGCCCAACTCGGTTGCAGCGTCACCGTCGTGGAAATGGCTGCTCGCGTACTTCCGAGAGACGATGGCGAACTCGCGGCCATAGTAGCCGGGCGGCTCGCTCGTGACGGGATCGCTGTTCGAACAGGAACCCGGGCAGCGTCGGTTGCCTACGACAGGACATCAGGATTTACCGTTCAGACGGAACACGACGGACACACCGAGGTATTGCGGGCATCGTCTCTTCTGGTGGCGACGGGTCGGCAGGCGAATACCGATGATCTTGATCTTCCGGCAGCCGGGCTGGAAGCTGGTCGGGGCGGATACATCCCGGTCGATTCGAAGCTGCGCACGGCGCAGAAGCACATATACGCAATTGGCGACGTGAACGGGCAGTTTCCGTTTACCCACGTCGCCGGCGCGGAGGCGGCCGTCGTCGTTCGTCGGGTTGCCCTGCATGCCGGTGGCTCCATGAACTACCGAACCGTCCCGTGGGTGACCTACACCGATCCCGAGCTCGCTGCCGTCGGCTATACCGAAGACTTCGCGCAGCAGGAAGGCATACAACATACCGTCGTCCGGCAGAGCTTTGCGAACGTCGACCGGGCTCAGGCCGAAGATGCGGCTGAAGGGCTCATGAAAATAATCCTTGACCGGCGCGGTCGAGTGATTGGTGTGCAGATTGCGGCTAGGGGAGCCGGTGAGCTTCTTGCTCCCGGCATAGCGGCCGTTCGCTCGGGCGCTCGTCTGTCGGCTCTCCGCGCCGGCATGCTCCCCTACCCGACCATGTCCGAAGCGTATCCACGGGCCGTGTCGTCCGTGCTGGGGCCGAAGCTCTTCAATCCAAAGGTTCGGGCCGTTCTTCGCGCGCTGTTTCGATATCGCGGTACGGGACCTGTCTCTCACGGAGCAGCGACATGAAGCGCAACACGAAACTGATCAAGATCCTGCTGGCCGTCCTGCTCCTGACGGCCATTATCCTGTTCACGGTCGTTTTTGATGCCGCAGCGTACCTGCGCGATGCGCTGAACTGGATCGATACCATAGGGTTATGGGGGCCGATCGTGTACAGCGCGCTCTACATCGCGATCTGCGTGTTTCTGATTCCGGGGTCCATACTCACCCTCGGGGCCGGCGCCGTTTTCGGTTTGCTCCGCGGCACGCTGTACACCTCCATTGCAGCTACGCTCGGCGCCACGGTGGCGTTTTTTCTGGGACGCACGCTTCTGCGCGACTGGGTATCGCGCATGGTCGCCGAACGCCCCGCGCTCAAAGCGGTCGATCAGGCGGTCGAGCGGGAGGGAGGCCGTGTCGTGTTTCTCCTTCGCCTCTCGCCACTCGTACCGTTCAGTATCTCCAACTACGTGTACGGCCTTACACGTGTTCCCCCGGGTCAGTATATTCTCGCATCCTTCGTCGGCATGCTTCCCGGTATCTTTGTATACACGTACATTGGTGGTCTCGCACGACGGATCGCTGAACTCGGAGCGCAGGATGCAGGAACCACACCGCTCGAATGGACGCTGTACGTTCTTGGCCTGCTCGCAACCGCCTATGCCACGTACCGCATTACCCTCGTCGCCAGGCGGGCTCTGTCCGAAGCAGTGCCGGATTCAGCACCAGACTAGACTGCCGTTGTGAACGTGCTCATTGCCGCCGGGATAGGTATCGTTGGTTCCTCCGTTGTTCATGTCTCGAAAGGGCTCATGAAACTTGGAATTCGCAACCGCGCGCGCACGATCCACCTTATCGGGGTCCTGCTCAATTTTTCGGCTCCGCTGTGGATCATGATCGCGAATCTGTTCGCTGCCCCCGTCGTCTACGCGAGTATGTACGCGTCGGGACTTCTTTCCCTGCTTCTGTTTTCCCGCATCGTTCTGAACGAACACCTGTACCCGCGGCAGATTGCAGGCGCTGTACTGGTCGCAGTCGGCACGGCCATTCTCGCATTCGCCGAATACGCGTCCCAATCGCCAGGCATTTCCATGTCGCAGAGAAATCCCGTGCTGGTACTACTGGTCCTGTGGGTTTCCGGTTCGGTCGTCGGTACACTCGCGATCCGGACGTTTCGGTTATCCGCGCAGGAGATATGGTTCGGTGTAGCCGCGGGCGGATTCGCGGCTCTCGATGCCATTCTCAAGGGAATGGCACAACGTACCGGTGAACTCGCCCGGTTCATTCCCGCAGCCGCAGACGCACAAGTCGTCCTGATCGGCAGTTTTCTCGTCGCCGCGCTCGCCTTTGTGTTCATACAATGGTCGTATATTCGCCACTGCCGTGCGTCTACAATGGGAATCGCCTACGACCTGAGTTTCGTAACCGTTCCCGTTATTGTCTTCGCGCTGACGATTCCGGGATATCAACTGACTGGCACGACCGTCGCCGGCCTGATACTGCTCGGGTTCGGCGCGATCATGCTGGTAACAGGAGGTCATCGTGTGTAGACCCGCCCGTTTGTTTTTTCGCGCAGCCGTACTCGTGTTTCTACTGTTCGGCGCGTCTGTGTTGCCTGTGTTCGCCTTCGGACGATCCGAAACTGCCGGAGACGATCGAGTCGATACGGGCGCCGACTTCGTGCTTCCACCTGAGGAAATGCGGCAGCTCGTGGCAATGTCGGCCCGGTTCGGCGGGGACGCGGGGCTCTGGACATCCATCGATCTGCCGCCGGAGTTTCAGGATCAGAGCATCCCCCGCCGTCTGGCAAGCGGATTCGCCACCGATTTCTCGCAAGCTCTTATTCCATATGACGACATTATCGCCGGGGGGCCTCCAAAAGACGGCATTCCGTCGATCGACACCCCCGTGTTCACGACCGTGGCAGAAGCCGGTGAATGGATTTCCGACGAGGAACCGGTTATCCTCTTCCGGCACGAAGGCGAGGCACGAATATACCCGCTGCAGATCCTGACGTGGCACGAAATCGTGAACGATACCGTGGCAGGGAGGCCTGTCGCGGTAACCTACTGTCCGCTCTGCAATACGGGCATGGTGTTTGACCGGCGTTTCGCAGATGAGACGCTCGAGTTCGGCGTATCGGGACGCCTGATCTACAGCAACATGATAATGTACGATCGCAGTCATGAGTCCTGGTGGATACAGGCGACGGGACAGGCGATCGCCGGACACTTCGCCGGACAGCGATTGCGGCTTCTGCCGTCGAGTATTTTATCGTGGCGTGAAGTGCGCCAGTTCTACCCGAACGCAGAGGTCCTCTCTCGCGATACCGGTCACAGGCGCGACTACGGTCGAAACCCGTACACCGGATACGATTCTGCAGATGAACCGTTCCTGTACCAGGGCCCAGGGTTGCTCGCCGGGAATGAGCACGCAATGGAACGGATACTCAGCGTATATCACGAAGACCAGGTTCAGGCAGTCCCATACGACGAATTACGGGAGCGACGCGTCGTACATCTTTCATTTGCAGACGCACGTATAGTCGTCTTCTGGTCGCCGGGAACCGCGAGCGCACTCGACAGCACCAGGATTCAGGACGGGCGTGATGTGGGCAGTGCTGCGGCATACTACCTCGAAGGCGATCACGCCGAGCTCGAGTTCGTGGTACAGTCCGGCGAGATTCGGGATCGACAGACATCGTCCGTCTGGACCACGACAGGGAGGGCCGTCTCGGGACCCGGTGCCGGAATCCAGCTTCGTCCCGCGCTCGCCGTCGAGCATTTCCGGTTCTCCTGGCGGGCATTTCACTGAACCACGACGTTTTAACCGATTTATAGAGAAATCCTCACACGCTTCTAACACAGGCGCGTACATGGTTCTGTCATGAAAAAGCACACCGCCTACGGGGACCGGGCGCTTGAGCGTGTCTTTGAATCATCCGACGAACTCCAGATAGATTATGAAAGCCGCATCGTCATTTTCAGCGATCTTCACATGGGGAACGGGAGCTGGACCGACGACTTTCTGCACAACGGCGAAATGTTTCGCGAAGTGCTCGCACAACGCTACTTCAACGACGACTCGACAGTGATACTGAACGGCGACGTGGAAGAGCTGCAGCGTTTCTCGCGGCGATCGATTGTTGAACGATGGAACAGTCTCTACGCGCTCTTTCGGGCATTTCACCGAAGCGGCCGGCTGTTCCGCATAGTCGGCAACCACGATCTGGCAAACCTGCACGACATGTCGCACTTCGGCGACGAAGTTCCGCGCGAAGGGCTTGTCCTGCGTTACAAGGAAGGCCAGCTCTTCATACTGCACGGACATCAACCCCTCTGGAAGTACGAGCGTTTCAACCGATGGATCGGATACAGCCTGAAGTACCTCCTGAATCCGCTGAAGATAAAGAACCGGACTGTCGCGCACAACAGCCGGAAGCGCTTCAGCACGGAACAGCGCGTATACGAGTTCGCCAGGGATAGAGGCCTGCTCGCGGTCATCGGGCACACGCACCGTCCCCTGTTCGAGTCACTCTCGAAGATCGATGTGCTTCGTTTTGAGATCGAAAATCTGTGCCAGGAGTTTCCCGGCGCGTGCCCACCGCGTCGCGAAGAGATTCGAAGAGACATCTCGCGTCTTCAGAGTGAACTTGTTCACACAAACCGGAACACCCGGACCGAAGCGGCACGACGAAGCCTCTATAACGCTGATTTCGTCGTGCCGTGTCTGTTTAACTCCGGCTGTGTTCTCGGCAAACGCGGAATGACAGCACTCGAAATCGAACGAGGACGAATCCGCCTCGTACACTGGTTCGATGCCAGGCGTGACCGTCGACTGCTTCAGCGGCATCCGGGAGCCGAACGTCTTTCGGGCACATCCTATTACCGCGTTGTCATAAAGGAAGACAGTCTCGACTACATATTCAGTCGCATCGGGCTTCTTGGCGGAGCCGGTTCCGTGGAAGTTCATGCGCCGCAGTCACCAGCACCTGCTCTGCGGAGGGTTGCCTCATGAGAATCGCGATCGCTGTAAACGGAGAAGGATTCGGACACGCCGCCCGCTCGGCCTGTCTTGCGCGCGAGCTGTATCGGGAACACGAGATTGTGCTGTGGGCGCCACGCACGGTTCGCGCGTTTCTGCGGTCCGAGCTGCCGGGAGTGCGAATCCATCACATTCCTGTCCTTCGCATGGTAAAGCGCGGGCACCGCATCGTCTACGGACGAACCGTACTGAAAAACCTCCGACTGCTTACGTCGATGCCCTACATTGTCCGTCGCGTGCGTCGTCAGTTCGAGGCAGAACACATAGACGCTCTCGTGTCCGACTACGAACCGTACTCGTCCCGGGCAGCCGTCCGGCTGGGAATACCCGTGGTTTCGTTCTGTCACCAGACCGTGCTCGACCGTGTACCCGATTTCTCCGTGCCAGGGATCGTGGCACGTCTGCTGAACCGTTTCATGATTCCTCCCGGTGTGAAACACCTCGTCTCGAGCAGTTTCTTCGACGGAGACGTCGGCCCGCTGATTCGTCCGGAGCTTCGCACGCCCGCTGAACAAACCGGGTCACACGTGCTTGTGTACGGCTCAGCCTCCATCAGATCGAAGCTTGAGACTGCGCTTTCATCGTTTGACGGTGTGGATTTTCGCGTGTATCCGCAGGCGGCAGGAAACTATCTCGAAGACTTCAGAAGCGCGCGCGCTGTCATCGGACCGTCGGGGCACCAGATGCTGAGCGAAGCGCTGTGTCTGCGTAAGCCTGTTCTCACGTTTCCCCAGCCGGGACAGAACGAGCAGATTCTGAACGCCCGCATGGCCCGGACGACAGGCCTTGCACAGATCGGAAACATTAATCAGGCCGAACACCACATAGCGCAATTCCTGGCTAGTCTCGACACAATGCACCTGAATCCCGACGGAAGCGCTCACACCTTCAAGCTCCAGGACGAGTCGGCGACAGCGGCGAAACGAATAAGCTCGCTGCTCGAGAGTCACCAGCCTGGGCCAATTTCTCCCCGACCACTCGCGGACCCGATCTCTGCCTGACACGGTTGGCTTTGACACGCCGTTTCGTGGTCGATAGGCTGGTGTACGATGCAGTATATCTGGTACGTTCTCGGTGCCCTCGCCGTCGCTGGTGTTTCATTCGGAATCGCGCAGAACTTTCGTTCGGTCGCAGGAGGTCTCGTCACCGACGGTGACATGACCCGCCTCGCTGTCTGCCCGGGTTCTCCGAATTGCGTGTCATCCTACTCCGGCAGCGGCTATGCCGCTCTCGAGCCCTGGCGCTACGGTACGGCAGACCGGGCCGTCGCGCACGACGTGCTTCTTGCGGTCCTCGGGGATGTAGCTCGCGTACACATCGAGGTGGACGCCGGCGATTACGTACACGCAGTGTTCCGCTCACGCCTCTTCCGGTTTCGCGACGACGTGGAGTTCTATCTTCCGGAGAACGAAGCACTGATACACTTCAGGGCGGCAAGCAGGGTCGGCCAGGGAGATCTTGGCGTCCACGAGCGGCGGATGCGTGCCCTTGCCCGTACGTTTCAGA
>SKKC01000168.1 GCA_007121695.1 Spirochaetales bacterium
CTGCCGTCTGAGATACGTTCGACCCGAACGCGCCCCCTGCCCGCGGCTTCGTACTGTCGCAATAGCTGATATATGCGATCCGGCTGTGGTCCGGACTCCATTAACAGATCGCTTACGAAAAAACGTATTTCAAGCGGATCATCGAGTGACGAGATAATCGTGTGCGACGCACTGCCAAGGGTCAGGATACGTCCCGGAGAAAGATCAAGCTGCAGGGGAAGCCGCGATACGAGATTCCCGCCGATACTGACGGATACAGCAAGGAACAGCGTTATGGCCCATTGTGTGCGTCTTGTCTGTTTCCGGATGTTCATTCAGTATCTCCGCGATGCGTAGGAGTGGACTGCGGCACGTACGAAGACTGCGCTCACGCCAAGAAAATACAGCACCGCCCCGCCGTCTATCATACCGTGCACGAACGGTGTAAACCGGTATTCAAGACTGACCCGTCTCGAGAAGTCCGCAACCGGGGCGGGCATTCCGAGGAATACGGCGAACGAATCGAAATATGCGAAAAGCGTGAATATAATGAGCGATCCAATGAGCGACAGGATCTGACTTCGGGACAGCGAGGACACGAACACACCAATTGAAACCAGAACACAGCTTACCAGCAGAAGTCCTGTTACGTGAGAAATCAGCAGTCCCAGGCTGATATCGCCCATGCGGGACAGGCTCAATGGGACCAGAAGGTCGACAAGCAGGAACACTGAAATGAACGTAAGCACCGCAGACATTTTCGCAAGTACGATCGCTGTCGGCGAAACCGGCAAGGTTCGCAGCAGGAGATCAATCCCCGTCTTCTGTTCTTCCGAAAAGACCCGCATAGTAAGTGCCGGAACCATGAAAGACAAAACCGCCAGCCAGGACATGGACAGACGTGAAAGATCGAGTAATCCAGCCTGCATGAACATCCCGAATCTGAAGACGTTCAGCACGGGAACAAAGAGCATCACCAGACCGGCAACCCACCCGTGGGCGGAATACAGGTAGATTCGGAACTCGCGTCCGTACATGGCAAGAAAGCGTTTCATTCCTGTACAACCTCGGTCAGCCGCAGATACAGATCCTGCAGGGACATGCGCGACGACGACACGCTCAGGATGGGAATCCCGGCTTCCACTGCCCATGAAATTATGTTCTGCCGTGTGGAGACAGAATCAATCGCATAGTCCACTATCTGTTCGCTGCCACGAAGCTGTACCGACCTCAGCACGGCAGGAGCCTGGCCGAGAACCTCTGTCACGACGGGTTCCATATCCTGCAGGTCAATAACCAGTCGGACAATGTCCTGACTCGTACCCAGGAGATCAGCAGCACTTCCGTGGGCGATCACACGGCCCTCACGCATGAACAGCAGATCATCGCAGAGCGCTTCGACCTCAGGAATACTGTGCGAACTGAAAACAACAAGCGCGCGTGATGCCATTGATCTGACAAGAGCTTCGAAGTCGATCCTCTGTTGTGGATCCAGACCCGACGTCGGTTCGTCGAGTAGAATTACCGACGCACGGCTGACAAGCGCCCCGGCGAGAGATACCCGTCGTCGGAATCCCTTGCTCAGATCTTCGTATCTGCGGTCTGCGACCCCGGAAAGGTCGCACGCTTCCAGAGCCTGTTCAATTCGCGGCGTCAGAGTAGCTCGATGCAGTCCCATGACCCCGCCAAGAAGAGTCAGATATTCCCGAGGCGTTGTATGAGTAAGCGGAGGAGCTTCTTCGGGAACGAACACGATATCACGTCGCCACATCGCCCCGGTCTCTTCTGAGGCGACACCGTTCACGAACACACGCCCGGAGTCCGGAAGAATAGCACCCGCAATAACACTCATGAGCGTGGTCTTACCCGCTCCGTTGGGTCCGAGAATGCCCAGAATCCGTCCTGCATGCGCAGAAAAACTGACGTCGCAGAGGGCAAACAGCTCACCGTACGAGCGCGAAACCTTCTCTACTGCAAGCGTCGGACGGTCGGTCATGTATCAGGTATCCCGGTATTCAACAGGCAGGTGAAGCCTGTCCCTGGTGAGAAAGCTTCGTGGAAAGACCCCTTTCGCCTCCTGCAGCAGGGCTTTGAGCTCGTGGTCCGTGTAGCGGGGACTGTAGTGAATCAACCCCATTTTACCAACTCCTGTTGCCTCGGAAGCCAGCGTAGCCGCATCGCGTGCCGTCATGTGCTTTTTCGATACCGCGCTCTCTCGAAGACTTTCATCGAACATACCCTCGCAGATCAGAAGATCACTTCCAGACACCTCGTCGCGAAAACTATCGAGCTTCACGCTGTCGGTCAGGAACGTCACTTTCCTGCCAGGCCGTGCCGGTCCGACGACGTCTGATGAAGCTACCACCCGCCCGTCCTCGAGTCGAACGGACTCGCCGTTCTGCAAAACCGACCACAACGGGCCGCGCGGCACGCCCGCTGCGACTGCCGCATCGGGATCGAAGACACCGTTCCTCGGTTCTTCTACAAACGAGTAGCCGACACAGGTTCGAGTATGGCGAGCGGGGAAACTACGCACCGCGTAACCCGGTCGCTCGAACACGGTTCCCGGCACATCCGGATCCCCGATTTCCTGCACGATAATCTCGTAGTTAATGTACATCTCAAGCACCCGGCGATTCGCTTCAATATAGTCGCGAACACGGGGGGGGCCGATAATGTACAGGGGGTCCGTGCGGTCGACCTGCGCGCTCAACATCAGCATGCCTGGAAGTCCGGTTATGTGATCGGCATGTGTGTGCGTTATGAAGATTGCCGTTATTTTTTTCCAGCGAAGGTTCAGCCTGCGAAGCGAGACCTGCGTTCCCTCGCCGCAATCAAAAAGAAAAAGGTCGCCTTCGCGCCGAAGGAGCATGGATGTGAGATGACGGTTCGGCAGTGGCATCATACCACCGCAGCCGAGTATAAATGCTTCCAGGTTCATGATGCTGAATGACTGACGTTAACCGCCGACAGCCACATCTGCGTCGTAATCGATACCGGCAATGTCAAACCCGTGAATCGCCAGAAACTCGTGCCGGTAGCCGGGGAGATCCGTGTGCGTCTCGAGCGTGTCCTGAGTAACCAGATCCCAGGTATCCAGCACCTCCTTCTGAATGTCCTCGCGCATTTCCCAATCGTCAACACGGATTCGTCCTTCTTCGTCCGTGGGAACGCTTGATCCACCGTATAGACGGTCCGCGAACAGGCGGTACATCTGCTGCGTGCAGTCTTCGTGAAGACCATGCTTTTTCATGACTTTGAACAGAATGGCGAGATACAACGGCACGACTGGAATCACGGCGCTCGCTCGCGTTACAACGGCTTTATTTACAGAAACGAACGCGCGCACACCCAGTGACCCGAGTCGCCCCTCTATTTCTGCCGCCGTCGCCTCGAGATGATCTTTCGCTCGCCCAATTGTTCCGTGACGATACACCGGATACGTGATCTTCGGGCCAATATAGCTGTACGCGGTTGTTGTCGCACCCTCTGCAAGAACATCCGCTTCTGCAAGCGCCTCGATCCACAGGAGCCAGTCCTCTCCTCCCATTACTTTCACCGTATGCCGAATCTCTTCGTCTGATGCAGGGTCAATGGTCACGTGGGTAAGGTGGCCCTCGATCGGATCGATGCTCCGCTCACTGAAGGAACTTCCGATCGGTTTCAGGGTCGATCGGAACTGCTCGCCGGTCGCCGGATCCGTCCTGACACCCGAAGCGAGGCTGTACACCACAAGATCGACCTTCCCGAACATCTCACGGATAGCTTCAATGGCCTGTTGCTTTATTTCGAGGCTGAACGCATCGCCCATTATCGTTTTCGCGGGAAGATTGCGTTCCTGCAGGCGCCTGTCGAGGTGGGCAGATGTATACCAACCGACAGTACCGGTCCTCTTTTCTGTCGGTGGGCGTTCAAACGCCACATTCAGACTGCCCGCCCCTGCATTAATCCCGGCTATCAGTCTGCTCGAGAGCCCGTACCCCCCCGATCCGCCGATCACGAGCACCCGCTTCGGACCAGCGAACGTGGGTTGTTGTTCTGCCCACTGTATCTGCTCGTCCACCCAGGCTGCGCTTCCCGTGGGGTGGGCGTTCATACAGAGGTTGTTTCGTATCATTGGTTTAATAATCATGAGTTAACTGCTCCTTATGCGTGTGCGCGCGTATCGTATCCTGCCCGTGGTTGAATATTCAAGTTCTCGCGTTGACGGACACGACAGTGCCTCTATATCGTACCGTCATGAGTAATTCATCGGTTGCGATACGGGTATGGCGTGATCTCGGAGAATCCGAACGCAATCTCATTCTGCGCAGGTCCGAAGCGGACATCGAACGCCTCATGGACGAGACTCGAACGCTCCTCGAAGAAGTACGTCTTCGGGGCGACAAACGTCTGGCAGAGCTGACCGAGGCCTTTGACGGCGCAAACGTTCACGCCGACGCGCTGCGCGTAAGGCATGAAGAGTTCGATCGCGCCGAACAGTCCCTTGCAGACGACGTTCGAGCCGCTCTGGACATGGTCATAGAGAACGTAGAGCTGTTTCACTCGAGTCAGCGATCCACCGGTTTTCATATGCAGACGATTCGCCCCGGGGTTCTTGCAGGAGAGCGCACCCGACCGGTCGATTCGGCGGGCCTGTATGTTCCCCGTGGACGAGGGAGTTTTCCGAGCATGCTGTACATGGCGGCAATACCCGCCCGTATCGCGGGTGTACCGAAGATTGTCGTCTGTACGCCCGCGTTACCCGACGGCAGCGTCGATGCAGCCTGTCTGTACGCTGCGAGGCGCTGTGGTGTACACGAGGTGTATCGTGTAGGTGGCCCGGGAGCCATTGCGGCGCTCGCATACGGCACTGAAAGCATACCTGCGGTACGAAAGATTCTTGGTCCGGGAAGCGCCCGCGTCACCGCTGCAAAGCGCCTGCTCGCAGGAATAGTCGATATAGGACTGCCGGCCGGACCGAGCGAAAGCATGATTATCGCCGACAAACACGCCGACCCCCTTCTCGTTGCCGCCGACCTCATAAACGAAGCCGAACACGGAGCTGATTCGCAATCCATACTGCTGACACCGAGTACCGCCCTCGCAGAGTCGGTTGCCGCGTTGATACCTGATCTCACCAGACAGCTGCCGCAGGAACGAGCCGATTACGTGAACGCCGTCTTGAGCGGCATTGGCGGCATTATCATAACGGCCAATCTTGAAGAAGCGTGCGAGGTAGCAAACCTGTATGCTCCCGAGCACTTGATGATACACACTCGAGAACCGTGGGTTACCGCCGAATCGATACACAACGCGTCGGAGATTCTGCTCGGTTCCCACATACCCTTCAGCATGGCCAACTACGCCACCGGGGTGAACGCTATTCTGCCGACCGGCGGCTGGGCCCGCACGTGGAGCAGTCTTTCGGTACACGACTTCACGAAACGCTCTTCGATAGTCGACGTGTCAAGAACAGGTTTTGAGACGCTCGCTCCACACGTGGCGTGTCTGGCAGAGTACGAAGGCTTCGCAGCGCACGCCATGGCGGTTCGCGTCCGCATGGACAGCGAGCCTTCATCATTCTGGAAGACATTGAAAAACGATACGTGAAGAGGCACCCCGGTATGCATGAAACACACGACGATGCTGCTATGCCGAAGACGGCAGACGCGGTTTTCTCGTATATCGAATCATTCACGAATCTCGAACGAGGGCTGTTTCGCCCCAGGGACTACCGTCTTGAGCGAATGGAGCGACTTCTTGTCGATTTTGACAGCCCGCATCTGGGACGAAAGACGGTGCACCTCGCCGGTTCCAAGGGGAAAGGTTCAACAGCGTGCTATATAGCAGCCGGGATCGCAGCGCGTACCGGGCCGGTTGGCCTGTACTGCTCGCCACACGTCAGCGATTACCGCGAACGGATCACCCTGAATGGTCGGGCACCGGCAGACCAGTTAATTATTCGTGCCGGCCGGAAAATCCATCGCTATGTGTGTGATCAACGGAAACAGGGCGTCAGCGAAAGCCATCTTCCCACCACGTTTGAATTGCTGACCCTGCTTGCCTTTCTCGTGTTTCGCGAGGCTGGGGTACTCGTGCAGGTGCTCGAGACGGGTCTTGGTGGAAGACTCGACGCAACAAATGTCTGCCAGCCTGACATTACGCTTATTACTCCGATCGAGCGTGAACACACCGACTATCTCGGAAACAAGTTAACCGGAATCGCCCGGGAGAAGGCGGGTATTCTCAAGCCGGGAGTGCCCGTCTGCATCGCACCACAGCGTCCAGTTGTACGAACTACCATACGTACTATTGCAGCGCAGCGGAACTGTCCCGTCCTTTGGGACGGACGAAAGTTCGCTATTCGGAATGTACGAATAGACAGAACCGGGACCCGATTTCTGCTGCGAACCGCTCTCGGTGAACGCATTACAGGATTACTTCGCATGCTCGGAGAGCCGCAGGCGGAAAACGCCGCGCTTTCGCTCGTCGCACTGCAGTATCTGTTTCCGGAAGAGTCACCACAGGATCTGCTCGACTCCTCTGCAAACGCCGGTCTGCCCGGTCGTATGGAACTGATTCATGTTCAAAATGGCTCAGCGCGACTGATGCTGCTCGACGGGGCACATACTCCAAACTCTATTGACAGACTCTGCACAGCGGCCAGTGCGGTTCTCGGACACCGTTACACGGTGATCTTCGGAAGCGTCAGGGGGAAGGATCACACCACCATGGCCGAGCGGATTGCAAGAGATGCTGCACGGGTTATCGTTTCGCGTCCCGGCACGTTCAAAGCCTCGGATCCCGAGAGTGTGTATGCCGTGTTTCAGTCGCTCGGGGTTCCGTGTGCGCTCGAGCTCGACGCCCGGGCTGCGCTCGAACACGCGATTGCATCTTCCGAACCCGTGCTTGTCTGTGGATCGTTCTACATGGTCAGTGAGATCCGCCGACTGTGCATCGAAACGGGTATAATTCGCGATACCATCGATCTGTTTGGACACGACCTGCCGTCACGAGGTGCAGCACCGGCGCAGGAGTATCATGAGTCTTAACTGGCGCGAAATCGACCACGTTTTACAGGAGCTTTCGCTTCCGGACTATCACATTCAGCAGCTGTATCAGCCCGATTTCCGTAACCTGGTGCTTGAACTGTATCGCCCGGGAACACGGATGTTGCTGCTTGTCTCTTTTGAACAGGGTCGATGCAGATTACACAGGACTACCCGCACTCCGCGCAAGAGCCGGAAAGTCCAGCGTTTCGAGGCATTTCTCAAATCTCGCATTCGCGGAGGGCGCATAACGGCCGCAGACCAGCCCGGTGGAGAACGAGTGGTGAGAATAGTGGTCGAACGCGCGTCAGAACAGACAATACTCTGGCTGCGGCTCTGGGGGGGAGCAGCCAACCTTATTGCGACGGACACCGCGTATTCCATTCTCGACTGTTTTTTCCGTCGCCCGAAACGAGGTGAGGTTTCCGGAGGCACATTCGATCCGTCATTTCTGCAAAACTCCGACGCAGCTCAGAATGAAAAAAAGCAACGCTTTTCGGTGCGGGATCACTCGGGATCGAACGGACTGAACGAGTTCCTTGATACCACCTACACAGAAGAATCCAGGCAGGAGACGACGGAACAACTGCGCGCTGAATGCACAGCACGTATACAACGAAGGCAGGCCTCGCTTCAGGCACGGCTTGACGATATAGAACGCGGTATGCAACGCGCAGAAAACGCCGACACGTACCGACATCATGCCAATCTTATCCTTTCCTCTCTGCATCGCATACCTTCGTCTGCTGACAGCCTCGTAACCGAAGATTGGGATAACAATGGAAGCAGGATCACGATTCCACTCGACCCCACGTTAACCGGTCCGGATAATGCGCAGGTACTTTTTCGGAAAGCGCAACGCGCCGAGGAGTCGCTCCGGGAACTCGGAGAAACCCGCGACGAACTCCTGAGCGTGCTTCACGACCTGCAGCAGAAACTCGAGATTGTAGAGCACAGCGATTCGCTACGGGAACTGTCAGACATCAAGGCGGCTGTTGCACCATCCTCGCTGGATTCTAAAGAACCCGCGCGCAAAACGATCCCGGGGCTTCAGTTCCAGAGTTCAGGGTTCACCCTGCTTGTCGGGCGTAACGCTCGTGAGAACGATGCGCTTCTTCGGCATCACGTGCGGGGAAACGATCTATGGCTTCACACCCGTGACTATCCGGGGGGATACGTGTTCATTCTGCACCGGAACAGGAAGTCTCCTCCGCTTGAAACGCTCATCGATGCCGGACATCTGGCCGTTCACTACAGCCAGGCGCATTCCGAGACGCGGGTCGATCTGTATTACACACAGGTCAAGTACCTGCGGCGGACCCGCGACGCCAGTATCGGCACGGTGTTGCCCACGCAGGAGAAAAACTTCGAAGTCCGAATGGAACCTGAACGACTCGGAAAACTGCTCTCGCAGCAGAGCCGATATTGATTGCCGGGCCGGAATCGACATACTTAAGTCATGGGCAAAATCGGCGAACGTCTTGTTCGCGAAGCGGTGCTTGAAGGGTTGTTTTACCCACATCGAAAACATGACCTCCGCGAGGCAGTATCCAACCTGCTCGTGCGCTCCGACGAGCCTGCAGGCACGGCCCAGGGAATATTGTGCCCGCACGCGAGCCTTCAATACGCAGGGCTCCACCAGGCGACATCGTTCAAGGCTGCTGCGGCTCGTGAAATTTCCTGTATCGTTATTCTGGCGGCGGCGACACATTATGCCGATCGTACGCCCGCAATCCCCGAATCGCACATTTTCAGGACCCCGCTTGGCGATAGCCTCATTGACCGGAGAAGCCTGACACGCGTAAAGCGGAACATTCCGCGACTGCGAATAGACGATCTGCCCTTTCTTGAGTCGCCGGCAATCGAAACACCGCTTCCGTTTATTCAGTTTCTCTGGCCCCATGCCCGTATCGTACCTATTGTTGTTCCCGGACTTGCCCTGTCAGAAGTCGAACTACTCGGCGACGGACTACGCCAGGCGCTGAGTATCGTGCCCGAGAAACATATCCTCTGGATTGCTTCGACCAACATTGCGTGCGGTGGCAACGCATCACAGACAAGGCAGGACGCAGAAGCTGTTCTGCAGCTTCTGCTCAGTGAAACACATTTTGACCCGGTAGCCGTTCAGAACGGAGTATCGAAGCCGCGGGCGTACCCGGCCGAAACACTCTGTCGGCTTCTTCGTTACTGTATTGGTCCCGCCCGGTCCTGCGAAGTATTGACGCGCGGGTCCAGTTGCGACCTGGACGGCAATGTCGACTCGAATACTGAATACGCAGCTGTAGCGTTTGGAGCTGATAGCCACTCTGGTGTTTTGTAATCAGCGGCTGAACTGGCACCGCTTCGCTGATAACAGGAACAGCTTCCATTTTCTCCCGCCAATAGATACATTAGCACTCGAAAGAGAGGTCTTCGTACACCATGAAAACAACACCAATCGATACAGGCCTGGTACAACTCGATCGGAACGACCGCACATATCTCGCAGTAGAAGTCGGTTCTTCCGGACGAACCTTCGGATTGCGCAAACTGACGGAAAGCTCGGGCCCGCGGGGCTGGATCGTGAATGGACCTGCCGTAGACAAGTGGGACACCTTCGGCATAGTCGAGCACGAAGGATCGGTGTTCCTTTACGGAGCAAACCTTGGTGTGACTCCGCTGTCGGCAGTAATGGAACTTCCCGAAGACGAAGCACTCCGGTACATTGAACGCCTCGCACAGGCTCTCGATGTCCTCACGAGTTCAGACAGGTGCCCAAAGCGCATTCATTTGCGGTCGGTCCTGTTTCTCGATACTGGTGGAATACTTTTTTTGGGTAATCAGGTTGTGGAACGCGTATCGGACATGTCCAGTGAACCCGAGCGTATCCAGGAAATCGAGCAACTGAATCATCCGGATCTCGAAGGACCGGCGAACGCCACATTCGCTCTTAATGTGCTTTTATACCGGACAATAAGCCATCACTGGCCGTTTACGGCTCCAACGGAAGAGGATGTCCACACGCACATCCGCGAGTCGCATGCAATGCAGCCGACCCTGCTGCGTCCCGAGATAGATCCGCGTGTCGCGTCAACTCTTGTAGACAGTCTTCGCAAACCGGGGAGCAGGAGTTTCGAAGAATGGATACGAGACATTCATGACTGGCGCGATAGCGGCTATACACGCACGGTCAGTGAGCAGGAGCGGTCCGAGATCCTGCAAAAAGCGGAAACCATTCGCGCATCCATGAACAAGTCCCTGTACCGACGGGAGATGGTTCGCAAACACTGGAAACAGGCGGTGGTAATTACGCTGGCGGTGATCGTTGCAGGCAGCATTCCCATGAGCATGTTGAGAAATCATCTTGCTCCTCGACGAACAGCCGGAATGTCGCCACAGGAAGTAGTGGAATCCTTTCTGTTCGGCCAGAACACCCTCGATCACGACCTCATGGAAGACGCAGTAATAGATGGCGCCGGGCGGCAGTACGTTCGGGAAGCTACAAACCTGTTTGTGGTTTCGCGCATGCGTATGAGTGTCGAGATGGATGGCGGTATCATTGATCCCGTTACCTGGACAGAAAACGGCAGACCTGAACTCGAACCCGGGCGGTGGGTATACGGCGTCGTGAATGCTGTCTTCGAGGCGCTGCCAGCACCAGAAGGGACAACTGAATTTCTCGTGACCTATGAACGCTGGTCGCCCGACCAGGATGCACAGGGTGACCCCGACGATATCGATCTGGAAACCCCACTCGGATTCGCCGGCACTCTCCGGGAAGATATTTTTCGTCTCCGCCAGGATGGCGAGGACTGGGTTATCTTCGAGATTGAAACGGTATCGCGTACTCCGATCGAAGGATGGTAATGTGTATCGGAACCGACGACATTGACCTTCACGAGCTTCCGCAAATCAATTCTCTGCTTGCTGATCTGGATACGGATGAAATTCCCGCGTCCAGCCACTTCACGGCCGACGAACGTTTTTTTCTGAAGCTGCCCGAAGCCGTTGAGATTCAGAGCTTCCCCATTCACCACGACGTCAGAAAGAACACCCCTCCAAAGCGGTTTCTTGACAGTATGATCTCGACTCTGAGCAGTCTCACCGACCACGTCCCCGGCCTCTTCCGGGGGTGTACATATACTTTCGATCCGGCCTACCCGCTTGAACCGTTATTCTACCGCATACTTCGGAATAACGGTGAACGGTACGTATATATGTTCAAACTCGCGCTGTCATATTCTCCCGCCGCTCACGAGGTTGTCAGACGCGGCTCCAACGATGTGAGCCCATCGTATCGTACGAACCGTTTACCGGTGGACTCGTTTCTGTTACCGCTGGTACAGGCGGATGCGGGAACTCTGAAGATCAGGCGGTACATATCGAGCACCTGGATCGGAGAAACAGGGCGTGGGTATCTTACGCAGGGCATCTGGATGGACCGTGATTTCACACGTATCCTTTCGCAGATAGTTCTGAAAGAACATGCGAAAACACATCCCTGGTATCCTGTCTGCGTCAGGCAGAATACGCTTGGCTACGCACCCGTCGAACACACCCGGCACGCCATCGACAGTCTGCTTCCGCATATCGCCCGGCTTGAAGCCTTTTTTGCGCCGCACATGTCGGAAATTGAAACTCTCCTCAGAAACGGAGAAAAAACCCGAATCGCGGAACTTGCAGATGAACTGACAGCCCGCTATCCTCCAGACGAACGAAAACGGTACACACAGTTCCAGACGAAGGCATATCTGAACGAGTTTGACCAGAAGGAATACCGGATTGAGCACACAACGGTTTGACGGTGCGCGTGTTACCGTACTGGGCCTTGGCCTCCACGGTGGCGGCATAGAGACGGTACGTTACCTGCACCGTCATGGAGCTCGCATCACCGTTACTGACCTTCGCAGCGAAGATGTTCTTCGCCCGAGCCTTGACGCCATAGAAGGTCTGGCCGAACGGATCGTCCTTGAGCGCCACGACGAGTCTGACATCGCGGCAAGCGACTTTGTCGTCAAGAACCCTGCCGTTCCCCGCTCTGCCCCGATCCTCCGCCATGCAAACCAGATACGAACCGACATTTCGCTGTTTTTCGAACACTGGAATGGCCCGTGCATTGCGGTAACGGGGAGCAAGGGAAAAAGCTCGGTGTCCAGCATGATTCACTACGCCCTCTGCAACTTTGATGCTCGTGCACGCCTCGGAGGCAATATCACGCTCAGTCCGCTCAGTTTCGCAGACGAGATTACAGAGGACACGCCGGTAGTGCTCGAACTGTCGAGCTTTCAACTGGGTGATCTGAATCTCGTCGCAACGACGGGCGCTCCCGTTCGGTTTTCGCCGCGCGTTGCCGTCATTACGAACATATTCAAGGATCATCAGGATTATTATCAGGGAAGCATGGACGCCTACGTCAGCGACAAGGAGCGTATCTTCGAGACAATGGCTCCCGATGGGACACTGGTGCTCGGTTCGAACGACTCCTGGGCCACTCGCTTCGAACTCCGATCGTCCTGCCGGACAGTGCGCGCCGTACAGGGCGACGAATCCGGTAATGATTCCGGTTCTTCTGACCCGCTTGAACTGAACCGGCGAATTGCCTGCGCCGCATTATCCGAGTACGGATTCGACGAAGCGAAAACCATGCCGTACATTGCCACGTTCACCGGAATAGAGCACAGGTTCGAGACGGTCGATGAGCAGAATGGAGTTCGCATAATCAACGATAGCGCCGCGACCGTTCCTGAAGCGTCGCTCGCTGCGGCCCGCTCGTGTGGTTTCGAGACGGTTCTTATCGCAGGCGGTACTGACAAACGCCTGGACGTCACACCATTTCTGGAGACAGCTGCTCTCGTCCGCCACCTTGTTCTTCTGTCTGGCTCGGCCACGACACGCATTCAGACTCTTCTTGACGAATCGTCCATTCACTATTTTGGTCCGTTTGAAAGCCTCGACGAGGCGTATCGTTGCGCGCTTAGCCGCGCGCAGGACCTGCGCATCAGGACCATTCTGTTCAGTCCCGGAAGTGCAAGTTTCGAGTTGTTCCAGAACGAGTTCGACCGGGGCCGGCAGTTCAAGAAACTTGTCGCACAATACCGCGACGTTTTACAATCACGTGAGACATCGCAAAGGAAGCAAAACTGATGCTGGAACACTCGTATAGCGAATCATTTTTACGCGCAATCCCGAAAACGGATCTTCATGTTCACCTTGACGGGAGTCTTCGACTGTCTACCCTGATAGATCTTGCGAAGGAACACAGCGTCGGGCTGCCAAGCTTCACCGAATCGGGAATGCGGGATCTGGTGTTCAAGGAAGCGTACGCGAACCTCGACGAGTACCTGACCGGGTTCATGTGGACGACTGCCGTCATGCAGACTCCCGAAGCCCTGCAGCGAGTCGCGTACGAGCTTGCGATGGACAATGCGCAGGAGGGGGTTCGCTATCTCGAAGTTCGTTTCGCCCCCCAGCTGCATATGTCGAGCACGCTGTCTTTTGAGCAGGTAATGACGTCTGTCGACGCCGGCCTGCGTCAGGCAGCCCGCGAGATTACGGAGCAGGACACCACGATTCCTCCGTTCAAGTACGGAATTATCGTCTGCGCCATGCGATTCTTTACCGCCGAGTTTTCTCCGTATTACGCGACCCTGGCGGCAGGCCTTCAGTTCAGTACGCTCAGGGAAATACAGCAGCTGGCGGGATATGAGCTCGCCCGTGCCGCAACTCGTCTTCGGGATACATCCGACGTGCAGATAGTCGGGTTTGATCTGGCAGGCAGCGAGCGGGGAAACCCTGCCGGTTCACACAGAAAGGCCTTTGCGCACACCCACGAGAACTTTCTTCACAAAACGGTTCACGCAGGCGAGGCCTATGGTCCGGAATCCATCTTTCAGGCAATCACAATGCTTCACGCGGACCGTATCGGGCACGGTCTTCATCTGTTCGACGCAGATATGATCGAAAACCCCGAAATCACGAATACTCACCAGTACGTCGAACGCCTGGCGAACTCTATCGCGGAAAACCGCACGACAGTGGAGGTCTGTCTGACAAGCAACCTGCAGACCTCTCCGGACATACGGAATATCCGCGAACATTCCTTCGCGCGCATGCTCGAGTATGGCCTGTCGGTGACCCTGTGCACCGATAATCGACTCGTGAGCAATACGAGCGTCACCGAGGAGATACAGCTGGCGGTAAACTCGTTCGATATCTCTCCCGATCAGCTCCGAAACATAATTATTCACGGTTTCAAACGAAGCTTTTATTACGGGTCGTACGCCGAGAAACGCCGATACGTGCGACAGGTAATCGACTACTACGACACGGTCTATCAGGATTTCTTGCGAAAACGCCGGTAGTACCACATACGAAGCGTTTCGGCGCTGCGGTATGCTGCGCTTCGAATCGGTCGCAGGTCAGCGTCGATGGTACCTGGCATGGTAACGTGAGTACCGCCAAACCCTGTCTTGAATCGATACAGTCCATGCATGTGGTGCGAGGGATCGTCAGACGGAGGTATGCCAAAAAAGTCGTATTCCGTGCATCCAGCAGCTTTCGCGCGCGTAATTGCTTCCCACTGAAGGCCGTAGGCGGGCATAAGATTCCGTTTGGAATCCGATGCAGCGCCAAACACATACGTCGCGCGGGTCGAAGTGCGTGCAGTCATGATCGCAGCGATCATTTCGCCTTCGTGCTCCGCACACAGAAGCTCCCGGTGCGGTTCCGATTCGGGGTCCAGATTCAGGAAACGTCGATAGTATTCGAAGGGATGAATCGCAATACGATCACGCTCTGCCGTAATGCGGTAGAGAGCGTAAAAAGCCCGCACGTCATTCTCCATAGTCTCGTTCGTACTGAGACGTATCCTGACACCTTTTTTCGTCGCGAGCCTGACATTGTAACGCCACTTCGACTTCATCCGGGAAAGAAGTGTTTCTTCGTCAGGCCGGAGATGCAGCACAACGGTGTCGGGAGGCTGAATATCGGACCCGGACGAGCTGAGACGCAGACCGTTTCGCGGCAGACTCCCGCGACGCACATCGAAAAGCCCGTGGCGTGAGGCCTGCCCGACCAGATCGCTGTCAAGAGTCCAGGCAGGATCAAAGCGAATCAGCGAGGTCTTCGAAGGAAGCATATCCGAAAGCGCGCCGGCAAGGAGCGAGAGTCCGGTCGAGTACGCGGAGACTGTATCGAGAGAGACAGCTTTGCCCTGATCTGGTATTCCTGCGAATGCGGACGACGGGCCGTGTGGAACATAGGCGAAAAGGATACCCGGAGCGACCTGACGGACGAGTACGAGGAGCCCTTCTCCCGATTCGTGCAGAAACGCATGCGGCGTCCACCCCGCCTCCGCCTTGAACCGTCCCCACCAGTGTGTCTGCATGAATGTCGATGCCGGCGGCAATTCTTCGAGGGGAATCGGACGCACTGTACTGCGTATATCCATGTCTGATTATCCGACTGATCCGTCCTTCACCCGTTCGGTCCGGACAGGAACTCCATTCGACGTGAGGGTTCGTCCGGCAACCTGAACTGTACCGTCCTTTGCAGCAATCGGCATCGAAAAGAACGTATCGACGTCGATCACCTCAAAATCGGCGTTGCCGCGATCCGACCCGTCCAGAACCACTCGGGTCCCGGGATCAACATCTTCAAGAAACAGAACTTCGACGATGCTGCGATCCCCGTTTTCTGCAGCGAGGAGCATGCCCTGGCTGAGCTCTCCGCGTAACTTCGCCGGTTTGAGATTATCGACGACGATAACCGTCTTCCCGATAAGCTCTTCGGGCTCATAAAAACCAACCAGACCGCTGACGATCTGCCGATCGGTTCCTGTTCCATCATCAATTTTTTCGACAAACAGCTTGTCTGCTTTCTGATGTCGTTCGACGTCGGTAATTCTGGCGGCGATAAGACGGACCGACTTATCGAACTGTTCATCGACCTGAAGCGCTGCTTCCCTGTCCGCCTGGCTACCGCTGAATCGCTCGCGCATTTCGCTGATCCGGGAATCATCGAGTTTCTGAAACAGAACCTCCGGACGGCCAACTCGTGTGACGCCGTCCGTAGTGCCGAGCATGGACCACGAAAGCGATTCCATTCCGAGAAAACCTGCGATGCGGGTCGCGGTCTCAGGGATAAACGGCTCGACAAGAATCGCAATATCGCGAACAAGATACACGAGATCGGCCAGAAGCGCTCCGGTTCTGTCCGGGTCTGTCTCCCGCGTTTTCCAGGGCTCACCAGCCTGAAAGTGACGATTCCCCAGAGAACTGAGCGCAAAAATCGAGCGAAAGGCCGAACGCAACTGCGCCCACTCGAAATGTCCTGTTACGGTGTCTTCGATTTTGCGTACTTCTGACCAGAAACTGGCGTCATTGCCGGCACCTTCAGGCACGATCCCGTCGTAGTAGCGTGATACGAATGTAAGTGTTCTGTTGACGAGGTTGGAAAGATTTCCGATGAGCTCGCCGTTGGTTTTTTCCTGGAAGTCGTCCCAGGTGAACAGAGCGTCGCTGGTCTCGGGGCGGTTATAGAACATATAGAAACGCCACACATCGGCAGGAATACCCGTATCCTGAGCGTCATTCCCGAACACGCCTATGCCTTTACTTTTCGAGAACTTGCCGCTCTCATAGTTCAGATACTCGGTGGAACTCATGTGATGCAGCATTGTCCAGGTGTCCCCGGTGCCCAGGAGCGAACTCGGAAAAATGACGGTGTGGAATGGAATGTTATCTTTGCCTATGAACTGAAACAGCTCTACCTCGTCGGGACGTTTCCACCAGCGTTCCCAGTCTTCTGTATGGGTGGCCGTGATCGAGATATACCCGATCGGTGCATCAAACCATACGTAGAATACCTTGCCGGAAAAAGCGTCAAGCGGGACTGGAATACCCCACTTCAGGTCGCGCGTGATGCTTCGTTCTTTCAGACCGTCGCGAATCCAGCTTTGTGTCATTTGAAGCGCGTTGTGCGCCCATTTCCCCTGAACGCTTGCCTGTTTCATCCAGGTTTCCAGCTTCGGGAGTATCGCCGGGAGGTTTATATACAAGTGACGGGTTTTTCGCATGACTGGTCGAGAATTGTCCAGCGCGGACCGGGGTTCAATCAGGTCGGACGGATCGAGCACCTTCCCGCAGTTCTCGCACTGATCTCCGCGCGCCTCCGTATACCCGCAATGCGGACAGGTTCCCCGCACGTATCTGTCGGCCAGAAACATGTCGCTTTCCTCGGAGTATAACTGCTCGATTTCCTGCTCGTTAATGTAACCGTTCTCGTACAGTTTCAGAAAAATGTCCTGTACGATACGGGTCTGTTCGTCGGTCGAGGTCCGGCCAAACTTGTCGAAGGAAATATTGAACCAGTCGTAAATGTCCTTGTGTATCGTGTAGTACCGGGTACACAGTTCCTTGGGGGTAATGCCTTCCTCGCGAGCTCGCGTCTCGGTTGCTGTCCCGTACTCGTCCGTTCCACAAATATATAGCGTCTCGTAGCCTGCAAGTCGGCAGTAGCGCGCAAAAACATCCGCCGAGAGTACCTGTATAAGGTTTCCAAGGTGAGGAATATTGTTTACGTAGGGCAAGGCGGAAGTAATGAGTCGACGTTTCTTCATGATAGAGCGTACTCTACCGCCGCCGAAAAGTCGGAGTCAAGGCAGACCGCTCGCTTGACCTCTTGTGCCACACGTGAATACTGAACAGTGATTCATTTTTATGAAGGGAGGTATATATGAGCACGGAAAATACGAAGAAAAAACGTAAACCGAAAGGGCTGAGTCCGTTTTCGGTTGTAATGATCGTGATCGTAGTTGTCTTTATTGCAGGCGGAAGCACGACCGTGTTTTCGGTCGACCAGACCGAGGAAGCGGTTATTCTGCGTTTCGGCCAGTACCATCGGACCATGGGGCCCGGTCTGCGCTGGAAGCTGCCGTTCGGCATCGAGGAAAACTACAATGTTCCGACACAGCAGGTTCAGACCATGAACTTCGGTTTCCGAACGATCTCTCCGGGTGATTCAACCCGGCGCACCGTCTACTCGGATCAGCGCTTTCCCGAAGAAAGCGTCATGCTTACCGGTGACCTGAACATCGTCGACGTCGAGTGGATTATCCAGTACCGCATCAACGATCCCCGTCAGTGGCTCTTTAACGTGGAAGAACGCGAACAGACCATCCGCGACATTTCCCAAAGCGTAATTAACCAGCTCGTTGGCGACCGAACGATATTTGACGTAATCGGAAGCGAACGTGCCCGCATCGAAACAGAGGGGCAGATCGCGATGAACGACTTCTTCAATGAGTACGGTCTCGGAATCCGGGTTACCCAGGTTCGTTTGCAGAACATCGTTCCTCCGGTCGGTCGTGTCCAGGATGCATTTGAAGACGTTAACAGAGCGGTGCAGGACATGAACCGCCTCATTAACGAGGGACGTGAGGAATACAACCGCGAGATTCCCCGGGTTCGCGGTGAGGCCGAACGTCTCGTAGAGGAAGCGAGAGGGTATCGTGCCCGACGAATCAACGAGGCTACTGGTGATCGGGACCGGTTCCTGGAAGTGTTCGCGGCGTACGCCGAAGACCCGGTCCGCACGCGAAGGCGTTTGTACATAGAGACCATGGACGCCATTTTTCGAAATCACGAAGGCCTGACCCTGGTCGACCGAACGCTGGAAAACATTCTGCCCATTCTTAATATTCCTGGTGCTGCAGGCGCCACGCAGGGGGCACGATAATGAAAAAGTTTCTAACCGTCATTGCAGTACTTGTCGTTCTCGCTATCGCGTTTCTGGCATTCGGACCGCTCTACGTTGTCGACGAAGGCGAACAGGCAGTCGTCACTCGGTTCGGTGAAATAGTCCGGGTAGAGGAAGAAGCCGGGCTGAAGTTACGCACACCCTTCATAGATAACGTGGTCCGATTCCCGCGCCGCATACAGAGCTGGGACGGCGAGCCAAATCGGGTGCCGACAAGCGAGAATCAGTTTATCTTCGTTGACACGACCGCCCGCTGGCGAATCTCGGATCCGGCTCTGTTCTACGCGAGTACAACGAGCCTGCCGCAGGCCGTATCGCGTCTCGATGATCTGCTCGACAGCGCGGTTCGAACCGTTATTACCGATAATACCCTGGAAGAAGCCGTTCGCAGCACGAACCTGATTCTCGAACTCGACGAGACGGAAGCTCTGCTCGAAGCGGAGCAGGCTATCGCCGGTGCAGAGGTCGAAGAAGGCGAGACAGCGGCAGAGCTTGCCGAGTTACGCGATTTTATACAGACGGAGGTTCCACAGAACGAAATCACCATGGGGCGTCGCATGCTCGCCGAGGCTATGTACAACAGCGTCGTCGAAGATATTCGTGACTTCGGAATCGAGCTCATCGATGTCGTCATTCGGCAGATTCGATACTCCGACGAGCTGACCGAAAGCGTCTACGATCGTATGGTGAGCGAACGGAATCAGTTTGCACAGTTCTACCGCAGCTTTGGCGAAGGTCGCAAACAGAGAATCCTTGGACAGATCGAGCAGGAGCGTGACACTATTCTGAGTGAGGCTCAGGCTCGGGCCGAAGCGATTCGTGGTGACGGAGACGCCCAGGCGGCTCGAATATACACGAATGCGTACGCGCAAAGCACCGATGACTTCTATGAATTCTGGCTCTCGATAGAAAGTTATCGCAACACGCTGCCAGCCTTCTCTGCCACGCTAAGTACCGATATGGAGTACTTCAGATTTCTCGAGCGGGCAAACCAGTTCTGATTCATGTTTTTTCCCCGGGCGACGCCACCGTAATGGCGTCGCCCATCCGGGCACACGCCACGACGTGGAGTTTTTTTAGCGCCGCCCGGTTACGATTCTTCCGCGATTCATCCCGCATAAACTCCGCGTAATACCGGTTGAAATGCCGGACATATCTCGGGTGTGCGAGCTTCCGAAGGAGCGTAATGTACCGTTGTTCGAGTTCCCGGTCGCGATGACCGGGACCTGATGGTCTTTCCCTGAGGAACAGCAGAAGAACATCCAGTTCTTCGACATGATCCATGCATTGGCACGACTCGAGCGCACTACACGCAGACTGTAGCTCGTCGCAGGAGCCCTGTATCAGGTCCTCGAGGGTCGCATCTATGTCCGCACGGTATCCATCGCGAAACTGTATCCGTCCCAACCCGACCGTATGTACGGCATCGCGGTTCCCGAACACTCTCAGAACGCGTTCCGGTACAAACCGGGAGCGGGAAAAGGCTCTGAGGCGAACGGCGTATTCGATCCGTTCGCGACCGTCCGGACCGGGAACGGAGGCAAGCTCAGTACCACAAACAGTAACAGCATTGGACGGTTCCCGGGCGCTGATCAGAAGTATCTCGGTTGTGTGATTCCGTCGTCCAGCGCTCTGCCGTCCCCCGCGATATTGCGTGTAATCGACCGTTTCAACGGACAGGTTGCCGTGTTCACTCATGATATCGCACAACTGCGGAAGAGGAATCACCCCTTCCGTATTATAGCTGAGCACGATCACCTTGGATCGTATCTCGCGCACAAGCTCTCTCAAGGCCCCGGCCGCGGAACGAGACGAACAGAACGCCGACCTGGTGCGTTTCCAGTCGTCCCGAATACCCGCTTTCTCGCTCAGAGACCCGTCTGGACC
>SKKC01000392.1 GCA_007121695.1 Spirochaetales bacterium
CGGCAGATTACCGGCCGGGCGTACTCGTACTCCTTCATTGCGTCGGCGATGCTGTGCAGCGAACCGTGCGTCAGATTGCGATCGATGAGCGAACACAGTTCGAGCAGTACGCGAATGGCGTCCGGGTCGCGCGACGGGTGCAGCAAGGCGTTGACGGCAAGCGAGTCCACTGACTCAATGGTGGTGTGCTGCCAGTCGTCATGGGAGTCAAGGGCGACGTGCTCTTCGTCTATCGCGATTCCGTGAAGCTCCATTCCCTGTGTTGCAAGCCACCCTGCGAGTTCCCGTACTACATCGCCCACGGTGCGTTCGTTTTCCAGGGTTACATCGATTTTTTCATTGTTTACCAGTACATTCATGGTGCCGGGTATCCTACCTGCCTTGGTTTGTGTTCAGTCCTTCAAGTCGACGCTGCATGTCTTCCATGCTGTCAATTGCCGATTCCATTTGTGCGAACTCACGTCTCAGTTGCGCTTCACGCCGCTCGATCCGCTCGCTGTCCCTGTCGATCTGCGTGTTCGCGTCGGCAATTCGTCGGTCTATGCCCTGGGTTCGCACGGTAATGATCCCACCTGTCTGCGTGAAGCCTCGCACATAGCGGAATACCTCGAAGGCAGCTCCGGAATCAATGACGCCGTCGCCGTCTGAATCGAAGCCGAAAAGGTCTCTGATTGCACGGTGATTTTCTGCGATTGCGGCGTCGAGTACCGCTTCGTTCATTTCGAGGTAGCCGCGCAGCTGCCGCGTATCGACGCCGCCGCCGGATCCGCTTGCGTTACTCGAAACCCCTATCTGCTGCAGGATTCGCAGATCGCTTCCAAGGCGTGTTTCGTAGGGGTTCATCATGATGGTCTGAAGCCGGGTTCTCAGCTGATTCAGGGTGGAGTCGCCCTGAAGGATGCCCAGGCGCTCCTCTGCCTCTGCCACTTCGTCGTCGGTGAACCAGGAAATCTGTGTAATGATTTCCCTGCTCGAGCGGGTAAGAATGTTCGCTTCGACCATGATCTGGTTATACAGAGCCAGAAACTCGATAATGGCGTTTTTAATCGATTCTACATCTGGCTGGACCTGCAATCGACTTGAACCCGTATCGTTCAGCGACACGGTCACACCGTCGATAAGGTCATCGATCTCGTTGGTATCCCGCGTAACCTCGATGCCGTCGACCCGCACGCGCGCGTCCCGGGCGGTCTCGAGCGCCATGACCGGTTCAAAGTCGCCAACCGCGTCGGGGTCGAAAACGCGGATATTGCGTACCGCAACGCGCCGGAACGTGCTCCTGTTCTGTACCTCAATACCGGTGAGACCGGACAGCGCCTCGCCGACGGGAATCGCGATTTCAATGAACCCGTCGGTGTCTTCAAGAGCAGGCAGAGCGAACTCGGCTGTGCCGTCTACGAGCGTAATTATGTTCAGGTCATCGACGACGACCGGTTCCGGCGGACGTATCCACTCGGGAAGGTCAAACACACGCGGTGCAAAGGGGACTCGTATGCCGTCGAGCTCCGTGTCGTCCAGTCCTGGTACGGAAGGCCCGGGTGGGGGCTCCGGCTCCCGCACGGGTTCCTGGCCAAGGTTTTCAACATGTATCTCGAAACTCAGGACAAGGCCTTCGTCGAGAGCAACGCGCGGTTCGGCGTCAATGAAGGCCTCGCTTGTCGGTCCGAGAGTTACCGTGCCGTCTTCAATTTCGGAGTCTCCGGTTTCCGCGTCCTGTACGACTACGGTCGAGGGCGAAATTGTCAGATCACGCTCGGATTCAGTCGCCCGCGGGCGGATTGTCTGCGTATCGAAGGCAAACTGCTCCGCAGCGTCGGCGAAGCGGAGGCGATTTTCGGCACCAGTAATCTGTCCTTCAAAAATAAGTACACGAGAGGTACGAGTGTCGCGTACCGCGCGCACTTCAATGACCTGCGAAGCGCGTCGGTTCACCGCAGCGGTGAAATCCGTCAGGCTTCCGCCGTCGAAGGGGACGGTTATCTCACGATCGCCAATAGCGAAGGTATATCGACCCGCGGGTACGCGATAGTCATCCGGAAGGGATGCAGACCGGAACACGTCAGCCGAGGCGGTCTGTAACACCTCGAGATTCGTAATGGACTCGGGAGCTTCGCGGTTTGCGCTTGCGGTCAGTACGCCCGAGTCCGACGACTGCGCGATACGGTCGGAAAACGGATTCCTGAAGCTGAACAACGCATTTGATGCGTCCTGCAGGGCGTTCAGATCGCGTCCAAGACGGTTCCAGGCATCGCGTTCGAGCTCGAGGTCTTCGATTCGCTGCTCGTTTCGACGAATCGGTGCCCGTTCGGCTTCGATAATGTCTTCGATCATCTGATTGGTTTCGAACCGGCTCGATACCCCGGGAATGGAGATCTGCGCGAACGCGAGAGGGGTAAGATTCGGAAACAGGATCAGGAACAGAAAAAAGAAAAAACGCCGCACAATGTGCGGGGCGGGGGAGGTATTCAGTGCTTTTGTCGGGCGAAGTCCATACATACAGTCCATCCGTCTGCCTTTACACAAGAGCATACCACAGGACTCATGGAGCATTCAGCCGTTTCATACCCGTTCATCGAGTAACAGTCCGATTGCCTCGCTCAGACGCGATTGTATGCGCTGTAATGCCTCGGGCGGTAGCTCCTTAATCACCTTATCGGTGTTCGCATCCACCACCTTTACAATCACACCACCCATATCGTTGTTCACCGAGAACCGCAGTCGTCTGTTAATGACCGCCGCGGTCGTCTGAAGCTGCGCAACCAGCTGATCTATTTCTTCTCGTGTCGGTCGTTCAAATGACACATCCGGAGACACTCTTCCCTGAGCAGTTCCGGACGCAGTTCGTCCATGTGTAACCATGTCGAACGTGGGGGCCCCGAACGGACCGTTTATTTCCATGGTCATACCATCTTACCTCCGTGTAAGACGATGGAGTGGGGAGAGCGCGCACTCCCCACTGGCCAAAATTCTCCGGGTCCAAAGCGTTTTTTCCCGTTCGGGAAGGTATACGCGAAAGATGACGTCCAGAAACCTCTCACGCACGCTGCTTTTTCCCCTGCAGGCTTTATGCCGTCCCGGCAAAAAGCGTCAACGGAACGAGGGAACGAAGGATCCCGTATTCCGGATCTATCCGAGCAACTGTAATACTGACTGAGGCTGTAGGTTCGCCTGCGCCAGCATCGCTGTATTGCTCTGCATCAGGATCTGATTTCGCACGAACGAAACCATTTCCGCTGCCATATCGGTGTTGCGGATCTGAGACTCTGCCGAAGCGAGATTCTCTGCGGCAATGGCCACGCCCGACTGGGCCATTTCAAATCGATTCTGGTATGCACCAAGGTCCGCACGTTGCCGGGAGACCGATCGAAGCGCTTCATCGACCATACCGATCGCCCGGTTTGCCGCCTCCGGTGTGGAGATCGAAACCGTGTCGTCACCACCCTGGGCATCTACCAGTCCGAGTGCCGTTGCGGTCATTGTACCAATGAACACACGGGCCGACTGATCCATATTTGCGCCGATCTGAAACTGCATTACGCTTTCTGCTTCGTCGGTTCCGGCGAAGCGTCCAGTGAGCATGTTCAGACCATTGAACTGCGCATGCGAAGCTATGCGGTTAATTTCGCTTACCAGCTGAGAAACCTCGACCTGAATAAGCATTCTGTCTTCAGCTGTGTAAATTCCGTTGGCTGACTGTACAGACAGCTCGCGGATGCGCTGAAGAATGTCCTGCGTATTCTGCAAGAATCCCTCGGTAGTCTGAATAAACGAAACGGCATTCTGAATGTTGCGTTCGGCCTGGTTCAGTCCTCTGACCTGGCTTCGCAGTTTTTCAGAAACCGCAAGTCCCGACGCGTCGTCTGCAGCACGGTTCACTCGCATTCCCGATGAAAGGCGCTCAACGTTTGTCTGCATTGAGGCTTCGCGGGAACCGAGGGTCCGATTCGCATACGCTGCGGCGGTATTATGATTTATGATCATACATCCCTCCTTGAACAAGATCGTCCGAGGCAATCCGTGCCTCGGTCCCATCGAGTACGAAACCAGAGCTTTTACGCGCTGTCTCTGCTTCGTTGTTCCGTAGTCAGATGAAAACCAGCTGGCCGATCAAACGAGTTGCACGGCTCATGTGGTCTTCACCTCCGACAGGAAACCTCTCCGACGAAGGACTGTCTGATGTTTTTCAAAGATCAAAACGGTCTCAGGGGGCGTGTCGACGCCCCCCTGAACCGTTATGAAATAGTACTCCCTTAACCGAGGAGCTGCAAGACTGACTGCGGTGTCAGGTTCGCCTGTGCAAGCATTGCGGTGCTCGCCTGCATCAGGATCTGGTCCCGCACGAAGTCGACCATCTGCGACGCCATATCGGTGTCACGGATGCGGCTCTCTGCTGCCGCGAGGTTCTCGGCTCCGACGTCGAGGCCCTGCATTGCGAACTCGAGGCGGTTCTGGTACGCACCGAGGTCGGCACGCTGACGACTGACGCTCATAAGTGCCTCGTCGACCATACCAATGGTCCTGTTCGCACTATCCGCCGACGACAGCGTTACGATGTCGCCCGTTCCAACTTCTCTCATGCCCAGAGCGCTCGCGGTCATTGTCCCAATAAAGACCCGAATGCGCTGATCCATGTTTGCGCCGATGTGGAAGTGCATGCTTGCCGTTACGTCGTTGTCGCCGGTTTCCCGTGCAAAACGACCTGTCAGCATGTTCAGACCGTTGAACTGTGCGTGTGACGCGATGCGGTCGAGCTCGGACACCAGCTGCGAGACCTCTACCTGAATCTGCATCCGGTCTTCGGACGTGTAGATTCCGTTGGCGGCCTGTACGGAAAGCTCGCGAATTCGCTGAAGAATGTCCTGGCTGGTCTGGAGATAGCCCTCTGTCGTCTGAATAAACGACACGCCATCCTGTGCGTTCGTGGATGCGCGCTGAAGACCGCGAACCTGGCTGCGCAGCTTTTCGCTGACCGCAAGACCGGATGCGTCGTCGCCGGCGCGGTTAATCCGCATACCGGAGCTCAGGCGCTCTACGCTGCTTTGAATGTTGCCCTCGTTCACGCCCAGCTGTCGCTGTGCGAATGCAGCACTCGTATTGTGATTAATGATCATAGATGTTCCTCCGTGAAAAATGTGCTGAAAAGCATCCGTGCTTTTCAGTATCCCCTGTACAAGTAGGATCTGTGTCTCGCGTACGCGAAACGGAAATCAGTTGTCTGTGCGCGCACCTCCTTGCCGACGTTTTTTCAGTTTCGGCCCGAATCCGTGCTCAAAGCGATGCGGATTCATGCCGAAGCTGTAGATATGGGGAAAGACACAACCAGGCTGCAACCCGCCAGCAATGGTCCTCCCCCGATAATCGGATTATCGGCTTCCTATACTGTATTCTTTAGGGAGAAAAAACGCAAATTTTTCGGGTCGAAACGCAGGGGATTTACAGCTGCGTCAGATACTCTTTGGCGACCGGATCGTCCGGATCGTAGGCCAGAACGCTTTCAAAGTATCTCCTGGCCTCAGCGGGCTTGTCCTGCTTCAGGTACACGACCCCCAGATTACACATTACCTTCGTGTTTTCAGGCTCGATCGCGAGAGCATCACGCAGGCGCTGCAGGCTCGCCGCGTAATCACCGAGCTCCATGAGGCAGATAGCAAGCTCGTTCAGTGTATCAGGAGATGTGCCACCGAGGGATATGGCATGTTCGAATGCCTTCTTCCCGTCGGAGTAGTTTCCCAGGCGCCGGTGCGCCCATCCCATAAGAAACCAACCGTTCCATACATCGGGATGTCGCTCGAGAAAGGTTTCTATCCGGTCTATGCCGTCCTGCTCGCGACCGAGGCGAATGAAGTCGAATGCTTCCTTGAAAACCTCGTCGTCGAGGTTCTGCTGGCCAATCTGGTCGACGATGCGCTGTGCTTCTTCGGTCTTTTCCTCGTCGTCGGACTCCGCGACAAACTGTTCAAGAAGCTGCTTCGCCCGGTCGTAGTTTCGCTTCCGCAGGTGAAAGAACCCCGCATTCATGGCGACCTCCGGAGGGGCGCTTTCATCCTGAAGTAACTCGCGATACAGCGCGTGTGCCTGCTCGTCAAGCGCATCTGACAGTTCGGAGTCATGGCTCTGTTCGGATTGCTGCTCGTACATGAGCGCACGATTCAGTCGTGGTATCGGGTCACCGGGCAGCAGGCCCTGCAGGGCAAGAAAAAGCTCCTCGGCGAGTGCAAAATCGCCGTTTCGTGCTTTCAGCACTCCGGTCTCGGTGAGCTCGTTGATTATTTCAGGACGGACCGACCGAACGAAACTTCGATAGTAGTCTGCGTCCTTGTGGTCGGGTTCGTAGGCCAGAATCTTGAGCATGGCAGAGAGAATCATTTCCCAGCTGAGCGACTGCAGCGCCTCGCTGCTCGGACCATCGGGAAGCTCTACCGGCAGTTTCCTGTTGCTGTCTATGTACGCAGCCTCTGCCTGGGTTTGCATGGTTTCGGGAACGGAAATATACACTATGTGTCGCGTAGGATTGGATTGCCTATGTATCATGAATCTGTCCTGTTCGGAATGAATGTAAGATCAGACCTCTGAATCCGGATTCAGGTCTGTATCGCTGTTTTTTCGGGCCTGTGCCTCGCGTTTCGCCCGAACGTCC